>NZ_JAALEE010000337.1:0-7150 GCF_014145265.1 Dietzia sp. CW19
GCTCGGGAGCGGATGCCGCAGCTCGGGGGCGGATGCCGCAGCTCGGGGGCGGAGGCCTCAGGCGTCGATGGTCTCCGACTTCCCCGACCGGGCCAGCGCGGCGAGCTGGCGGGTCGTCGCACCCGGCAGGTACGCCCGGCCGATCGCCACCCCGATCCGCGGCAGGTCGGCCTCGTCGCGGAAGCACAGGTACACGGGCTCGATCCGCGGGTTGAACTTGGCTTTGAACTGGTGGAGCGAACGGAACCCGTAGTACGGCTCGAGCGCCTGACCGAGCAGGTCCAGACCCCTGTCGAGGGTGGCCACCTCGTCGTCGTCGCCACTCCGCGCCAACGGGGCACCGGACAACGAGACGAAATCGGCCCCCTCGTCCTTGAACTCGAGCGCGGACCGGGCGATGAGGAACTCGATCATGTTGTTCGCGCCGGGCCCGTTGCGCTTGCGCATCACGTCCAGGGTCCAGCCCCGCACGCCGCCCTCGGCTCCGCCGCGGTAGACGGGCAGCCAGGAGAGCGCGGCCTGGACCACCCCGCCCGAGTCGACGGCCAGGGCGATGCGGACGTCGTCGTCGAGAGCCTCCTCGACCGTGCCGAGGGTGAAGCCCATCTCGGGCAGTTCCTTGTCCCCGACCCACTGCTCGGAGATCTGGCGGACCTGCCCCAGGATCGCGGACGGCTGCTCCCGCAGCAGGCCCGAGACGAAACTCGTGCCGTTCTTCTCCGCCTTGTTCATGGCGCTGCGGATCTTCTGCCACTTCTTCCCGCCGAACGCCAGATCGGGCAGGTCCATGATGGTGTCCTCGGCGATCTGCAGCGCCCGCCAGCCGTGCGCCCGCATGGTGTCGGCGGTCTCGGCCGACACCGAGAACAGGCACGGCACCGCGGCCTGCGCCTCGGCGAAGTCCACGAACTCGGTCAGCAGCCGGGCGCGGTCGGCGGGTGCGGCCACCGGATCCGCCAGCGCGATGACGGTGCCGACGTGCAGGCGGTAGCCCACCACGCCGGCGGCCGGTGCGCCCGTGTCGACGGCGTCCGGTTTCCCGTCGGGGCCCCCACCGGCCTGTGCTCCGGGCCCGAAGAAGTAGTTCATCGGCTGCCACGTGATCATCCACGACATGGTGCTGCCGCCATGCCTGCGGATGAGCGCGCGGACGCGGTCGATCACCTCGTCCGAGTGGACCGAGGAGCCGGTGACCCGTCGCCGGCCGGACCCCGAACGCGCCCCGGCCGGCGATGAGCAGGACGGCCTCGCCCGTCCACAGCAGGCCCGTGCCCGCGGTGACGGCACCGAGGCTCTCGAAATCCGCGGTCACGACCAGGACGGTGACGACGAGGGTCGCCACCGCCGTGAGGAGCGCGTACACGAGGGCGACGAGCCACGCCACCCGGTAGCCGCGGCGGAGCAGCTCGGCGGTCACCGCGGCGACCAGGACGGACAGGAGCATGCCGGCCAGGTTCACGTCGTCGGCCTCGGTCGGGCCGAGG
Source organism: Dietzia sp. CW19 (assembly GCF_014145265.1). Lineage (NCBI taxonomy): Bacteria > Bacillati > Actinomycetota > Actinomycetes > Mycobacteriales > Dietziaceae > Dietzia > Dietzia sp. CW19. The sequence goes on from NZ_JAALEE010000337.1 coordinate 1,485, forward strand.
GGGCCCTCCGCGGGGACGAAGTAGACCACCACGTGCACCGCAGCGAGGAACCACATCCCGGCCGAGACGACAAGCCTGGTCTCGCGCCGCGTGCGGGGCCGCAGTCCCCGCTCGGTGCGGGAGAAGAACCGCTCGCCCACAAGCAGGAACACCGCGAAGGCGATGAGGTGCGTGAGGTCGGACAGGCGCCCGAGGAACAGGAACGACACGATCACATAGCCGTAGAGCAGGGCCCGTGCGCGCAGTCGCCACGGTGACACCAGCGTGGCCGTGGTGGCGGCCAGCACGGCGATCACCGCGGTCGAGCACCCCACGTCGAGCACCACGGACAGCTCGGTGGCCCACTCCCAGCCCACCGCGTCACCGGGGACGAGGACGCCGAACGCCCCCAGCACGCCGATCAGCTGGCCACCGATCGCGACCAGGGCCGTCCGCGCCGACCCCAGTCGCCACTCGCCCACCCCGATCCCCACCGCCACCAGCACGAGGAGCGACACGTGCTGGAGAGGGGTCATCCCGAACCACGGGCCGGCGAACACGGTCCACCAGCGGCCGCCCTCGAGCGCGGGGACGCCGTAGGCCACGCCCTCGAACCACGGGGCGTCAGGGGCGGAACGCCACAGCGTCTCGAACACCACCCCGGTCACGAGCAGTGCCGCCAGCACGATCGCGGTGACCGGGAGTCGGCGGGCGGCGCGTGCGACCGCACCGGTCACGGTGGCGAGCGGGGACGGCTCGCCGGGGTCGTCGGTCTTCTCGGTGATCTGATCGGTGCTCATGGTGCTCCCGTGGGCGGCGCGCGTGCTGGAACCGCCGGGGTCGGAGAGGCGACGCCGGTGGTGGACGGGTCAAGTATGCGCTCGGCCGGGGGCGTAGGTAAGGGAATGCTCAGCTTCGTGACCGGCGCCTCGTCACGGCCGCCGGCGAGTCCCGCGACCAGCGCGCCCGCCGGAGCACGCACCGCCCGGGCGTCGCGCGCCGAGCACCTTTGCAATCGGCTTCGAGCTGGCGATTCACGTGCCATTTCACCCAGGTGAATTGGCGTGCGCGGCGGCCATATCGCGGCCTAGGTGAACTAGCGTTCACGAGATCGCAGTCGCCGCGACCCTAGGAGAGAAAGTGATCGGTACCCCGCCGAGCGTGATCGTCGACGAGAACGGAGCCAGACCGCCCCGGGTGGTGGACCCGGTGGGGACGCGGCTCGTCCTGCTCTCCGGTCTCTCCGTGTCATGACCGGGCGCGAGTGGGACGACTACGTCGAATGGTCCGGCCTGGACGAAGGGCGACTGGACGAGATCATGCGCGACCGCGGCCGCACCGTCGACCGCGGTTCGGGTGCCGGGCCGGATCCGGTCGCGCGGGCGCGATGGTTCCCCCAGAGGTGCCGGGAGTCAACGGCGGCGGGAGCCCGCCATCGCGGGGCCGGAGAACAACGCGATTCCTAGGACGAATCCGAAGTTGTACCAGTTGCCGTTGTTGCCCACCTCGTAGATGGTCACGGTGTCGGTGAACAGGGAGATGATGAAGGTCACCGGGAGGATGAGCCCGTGCCAGAGCCCCCACCAGAAACCGAGGCCCTCCGGGGAGACGTCGACGTTGGGTCCCGCGGCGCACGCGCCGAGGGTCAGGACGACGACGAGGAGGACACCGGCGGCGAGCCCCGCCCGTCCCCGGGTGGTCATCTCCGCCGCCCCCGCACGAAGTAGAGGGCGGGTCCGATGAAGTTGACCGCGATGATGGCAGCCCACCTGGCCTTGCTTCCACGCACCTGTTCGGCGGGCCGGAACGCCAGATCGGTCCACGCCGTGACCGCCAGCGACACCTGCACGGACATCAGTGTCAGGATCGTGGCCTTCTGACCATCGGACAGCTCGCTCCACGACTTCTTCCGCATGGGTCCTCCTGGGGTCGGTCCGGAAGTGGGGTTTCCTTAATCCTAGTGTCCGACGTGAGGGCGATGGCCGGGTTGCGGCCACGGGGCTGACGAGTCGAGGGCCTATTCGCGCGCGGGTTCCTCGGCGCCGGACTTCTCCTTCTCCCACTCCGCCCGGTCCCTCATCTCCCTGGGCCGGAAGTAGAACATTCCGGAAAGCACGGCCACGAGGAAGACCGCCAGCATCACGAAGAACAGCGGCCACACTCCGGTGAGGAAGATGATCGGCACGGCCATGGCGGTGATGAGCCCACCGCCGAAGAACGGCTCGAAGACCAGCTGCTTGTAGCCGAACGCCTCGAAGGCGGGGCTCTCGGCCTGCGGGTCGACCACGCGCATCAGGATGAGGCCCGTCGCGGTGACGCCCATGGACTGTCCGAAGTCCCCGATGCCGCGCTCGAACCAGTAGCGACCGATGATCCGCGGGGCCAGCAGGAGGAAGACGGCGACGTTGAACACGATCCCCGCGACCGCGAGGATGACGAAGACGCCGATGTTCTCGCCGATGGCCTGCAGGGACAGTGTGGCGATGGCGGCGACGATGAGGAAGTCGAGCGCCCAGCCCTGGATCCGCAGCATGATCTGGGCGTCGATCACGTGGGCGAACCCGGCCTTCGTGGCGACGTACTGCACGATCACGCCGCCGAGGAGGGCGATGGGGAAGAGGGGGACGTAGGCGAAGATCTCCAACGGGGTGTTCTCGTCGAGCATGACCGACGCGTAGGTCGCCTGCTCGATCCAGCGCAGGCCCTCCAGGATCGCGAGCCCGACGAGGATCGCCACCGTGACGATCGCGATGTGGAGCGACAGCGGCTCGACGGAGGAGGGGCGGGAGGTCATCTTGCCGGCGGAGTAGTACTCGTCCTCGCGGAAGAGGCCCTTCTGCTCCTCGATGGACATCTTGGCGCTCCCGGTGACGATCTCAGTCTTCCCGGTGCGCACGGCCCAGTTGATCAACGCGATGCCGATCACGATCCCGCCCACGATTCCCACGGTGGCCAGTCCGACGGCGAGATCGGCGCCCTCGCTGAAGCCCAAATCGTCGAAGACCGGGCGCATACCGGCGGCGGTGCCGTGGCCGCCCTCGAACCCGATCTCGATGAGCGCACCGGTCATCGGCGCCGCCGCCAGGGTCGGCACCAGGATGAGGGCCGCGAGGAGCAGGCCCACGACGTACTGCCCGGATGCGAGGGACACCCCGAGCGAGAGCTGGGGGCCCACGAGCTTCACTGCCCGCTTCGCGGTCGGCAGCTTCTGCCCGAGGAACATGGTGGCAAAGATGACGCTGATCAGCAGCCCGGGCAGCGAGGACCACACCTCGACCATCGGCTCGGTGAACAGACCGTTTTCCCCCCACGGACCCCCGAACCGGCCCAGCACCTCGGGTCCCAACAGGAGCAGCAGGGCCCCGGCGACGATCGAGCTGGGGAGGAACAGTGACTGGACTATCCCCACCTTGACTCGGATGATCTTTCCGATCAGCAGCGCCAACCCGAGTATGAGTAGCGCGAAGCCCACCGCGTTTGCTGACATGGCCGGTCCTCGGTTCCGTGTGATGCCTCGGCGGGAGATGGTCCCACTGCTCTACGCCTGCCGCGCACCCGACCGAGAGCCGATGTGCCGGGGAATCTACGCCCTGTGACCGGTGGTGCGAGCCCGTTCCGCCGATCGGTAACCTCGTCGACACTTCGCTCACCCCGGACGCCGGGGATCGGACATCATCGAACGGTGACGGAAAAACGGTGGGCGGAACTGACGGAATGGCCGTTGATCGGGGCAGCCCTGGCCTTCCTGGTCGCCTACGCGGTCTCGGTCCTGGTGAACCCGGTCGGCGCGGGGGGCGTCGCCACCGAGGTCGTGATCGTGGGGACCTGGGTGCTCTTCGCGGTGGACTTCGTGGTGCGCCTGGTGTTGGCGAAGCCACGTGGTCGGTGGCTGTTCACGCACTGGTACGAGGTGGTGGTGATCGCGCTGCCGATGCTCCGGCCACTGCGCCTTCTCCGCCTGGTGATGCTGCTGAGCGTCATGCACCGCTCGGCGGGGACGGCCGTGCGCGGCCAGGTGATCGCGTACGCCGCGGGGTCGACGTCGGTCCTGCTCGTCGTGTCCGCTCTGGCGATGTTGGACGCCGAGCGCGGGGCTCCGGGCTCATCGATCGAGACCTACGGGGAGGCGCTGTGGTGGTCGGTGGTCACGGTCACCACCGTCGGGTACGGCGATACCGCACCGGTGACCCCTACGGGCCGGGTGATCGCGGCGGGTCTGATGCTCGCGGGGATCGCCCTATTGGGTGTCGTCACGGCCACTCTCGCCTCCTGGATCGTGGACCGGGTCAGCGAGGTGGACGAGGCCAACCAGGCGGCCACGCAGGCTCAGGTCAGCCGGCTGTCGGCGGACATCGCGGCATTGCGCGCGGATCTCGGGCGTCTCGGTGCCGACGCGGAGAACCTGGCCGGCCGGCCGGGGCACCCCGCGACGGAGACGTACCGTTGACGGCATGACTTCCCAGGAGCGGCCCGGCGTACGGCTCACCGATGGCTTCGCCCGCGACTTCCCCGATCTCGGGGTGCAATGGAAGGCGGCCGAGGCGCCGACGCCGCGCCTGCTCGCCCTCAACGAGCCGCTGGCCGCCGAGCTGGGCATCGACCCGGCCTACCTCCGGGGAGACGAGGGCCTGGGCCTGCTGACCGGAACCCACGTCCCCTCCGGCGCCACCCCGGTCGCGCAGGCGTACGCGGGACACCAGTTCGGTGGCTACTCCCCGCGACTGGGCGACGGACGGGCCCTGTTGATGGGCGAGCTCCCGGACGGTCGCGACCTGCACCTCAAGGGCTCAGGCCGCACGCCGTTCGCCCGTGGTGGCGACGGTCTGGCAGCGGTCGGGCCGATGCTCCGGGAGTACCTCATCAGCGAGGCCATGCACGCGCTGGGTGTGCCCACCACGCGGGCGCTGGCGGTGGTCGGAACCGGGGCGGCCGTGTACCGCGAGCAACCGTTGCCGGGCGCCGTGCTCGCCCGTGTGGCGGCCAGCCACCTGCGGGTGGGCACCTTCCAGTTCGCCCGCTCCACCGGCGACGTCGAGCTGGTGCGGAGGCTCGCCGACCACGCCATCGCGCGCCACTACCCGCAGGCGGCCGACGCGGAGAACCCGTACCTCGCGCTGTTCGCCGCCGTCCTCGACGCCCAGGCCTCCCTGGTGGCGCAGTGGATGCTGCTGGGGTTCATCCACGGGGTCATGAACACGGACAACACCACGATCTCCGGCGAGACCATCGACTACGGTCCGTGTGCGTTCATGGAGCAGTTCGACCCCGCCACGGTGTTCAGCTCGATAGACACCCAGGGTCGCTACGCCTACGGCAACCAGCCGCCCATCGTGCAGTGGAACCTGGCGAGGTTCGCCGAGACCCTGGTCCCGTTGGTCGACGACGACGAGAACGCGGCCGTCGAGACGCTGACCGCCTCGTTGGGGACGTTTCCCACCCGCTACCAGGAGGCCTGGACCGAGGGGATGCGCACCAAGCTGGGACTTCCCGCTGCGCTGGGCCGACCGGCCGGGCCGGGCGATCCGGAGGGGTCGGGCGATCCGGAGGGGTCGGGCGAACCCGGGTCGGGCGACGGGGCGGCCGGGTCGGATGCGATCGAGCCGCTGCTGGAGGAACTCTCGCGGCTGCTGACCGCGTCCCGGGCCGACTTCACGTCGTTCTTCCGCGCGCTCATCCCGGCCGCGGCG
>NZ_JAALEE010000338.1:0-1002 GCF_014145265.1 Dietzia sp. CW19
GGGGACGCCGACGACGACGAGGGCGTCCGTCCGCGCGGCCCGGCGGAGCGTGTCGGCCAGATCCGTCGAGACGTGGAAGCCGGCCGCCGTCGCCGCCTCCGCGCCGGGGGTCGAGCGATTCCACCCGAACGCCCGATCCGGGCCCAGGACCCGCAGCAACGAACCGCCGATCAGGCCCGCTCCGAGCACGCACACGTCCGTCACCGCCGCCACCTGACAAGGTTCTCACAGCAGACTACGGTTGGGCCCATGGCCAGCACCTCCGACCGAAACACCCGCGACAGCGACAGCGACGACGACGCCGTCACCGGTTCCGCTCTCGGGGTGTTGCAGGCGGGCGGTTCATGGCAGATCACCAGACTCGATGACACCGCGCTCACCAGTCTCGACGACGCCGCGCGGCAGGTCCGCTCGCTGCGCACCGAGGGGGCGTCGTTCGGCCTCGTCGACGTCGATCACGAGTTCTTCGTGATCCTTCGTCCCGGCCCGTCCGGGATGCGGCTCATGCTCTCCGATGCGACCGCGTCCCTCGACTACGACCTCGCGGCCGACGTGCTCGACGAGCTCAACGTGGAGCTTCCGGACGAGGATCTCGAGGACGCCGACCCCTGGGGCGAGGGCGACATGGCGATCCTCGAGGACGTGGGGTTGCCGCCGGGGGTGCTGGAGATCATCGTGTCCGAGACCGACCTCTATGCCGACGAGCAGCTGCAGTCGCTGGCCGAGCGCATGGGTTTCGGCGAGGAGCTCGAGCGACACCTGCCCGACTCGTGAGGCGGTCATGCTCGTGAGGCGGTCACCCCTGTGACCGCGCCCATGTCACCGACGTCGCCCCGGTCCGAGGACGAGCGGTTGATACGGCGGGCCCTGGCGGCCGCCGGTGACACCCCCGAGGGTGATGTGCCGGTCGGCGCGCTCGTGGTGGGGCCGGACGGCCGGGAGCTGGCCGTGGCCACCAACCGGCGCGAGGCCGACGGTGACCCCTTCGCCCACGCCGAGATC
>NZ_JAALEE010000339.1:0-4628 GCF_014145265.1 Dietzia sp. CW19
CACGCCGGGATGGCGTCTCGCCCGCACCGCGGCTCACGCGAGACGCCATCCCGGCGTGCGGCTGCGTTGGGCCGGCTCAGGGAGTGGGCGCGCCGCCGGTCACCGAGAGCGTGTTCCCGGTGGTGTAGGACGACTCGTCGGAGGCCAGGTACACGTACGCGCCCGCCATCTCGACCGGTTGTCCGGGCCGGCCCAGCGGGTTCTTGTGCCCGAAGATCGGCAGTTTCTCGGGCTTCTGGCCGCCACTCACCTGGAGCGCTGTCCAGAACGGACCGGGCGCGACGGCGTTGACGCGGATGCCGCGCGGTGCGAGCTGCTGGGCGAGCGACTTGGACATGGTGTTGACCGCCGCGCGCGAGGTGGCGTAGTCCACGAGCCCCGGTGACGGGGTGTACGCCTGCACCGAGGACGTGAAGATCACGCTCGATCCGGGCTGCAGGTGGGCGAGCGCCTCCTGCATCATCCAGAAAGGCGCCGAGATGTTGACGTTCATCGTCTCGGCCCACTGCTCGGAGGACAGGTCCTCCAGGTGCTCGACGAAGGTCTGCCGGGCGGCGTTGAGCACGAGCACGTCCAGACCGCCGAGCCCCGCGACGGCGTCGCGGACGATCCCGCGCGCGACGGCCTCGTCACCGACGTCGCCGGGGAGCAGGACGCAGGTCCGGCCGGCCGCGCGCACGAGCTCGGCCACGTCGTCGGCGTCGGACTGCTCAGAGGGCAGGTAGCCGATCGCCACGTCGGCGCCCTCGCGTGCGTAGGCGATGGCCACGGCGCGGCCGATCCCGGAGTCACCGCCGGTGATCAGTGCACGCCGCCCGGTGAGCCGGCCGTGACCCACGTAGGTGTCCTCCCCGTGGTCGGCGGGAGGGTCCATCTCGGAGGCCAACCCCGGAACCGGTTGCTGCTGGACCGGCACCTCGATCTGGTACTTGGTCGTCGGGTCGACGAGTACGGAATGCCCGGGCTGGTCAGAGGACTGAACTGTCGGATCGGTGGTCACGGATGCCTCCCTGGTCGTCTGGACTCCCGACCGTACGCCCCCGGCGACCGGATGCGAGTGGGCGCTCGATCCCCCAGAATGCGGACACGACACACGTCACCCGAACCGAAGGAGTGGGCATGCCCCGTTACCGCGTGATCGACCCCGAGCAGAACGTCATCGATGAGAAGGAGTTCGCCGACGACACCAAGGCCTACGACTGGTTCAAGACGGTCGAGGTCCCCGACGATGCTCTCGGTTACGCCATGGAGGTCGACATGGACGGTAAGTGGACCCGCTTCGAGATCAACGACGGTGGCACCAACACCTCCCCCGCGGCCGACGAGGGCACGGGCGTCGCCTGACCTGACTCAGGCCACGCAGCCGAGCCCGACGGGCCGGCTCCCCACCGCGTCGATGCGGTGGGGAGCCGGCCCGTCGTGGTCGTGGCCATCCCGTCGAGGCCGGCCCTCGCGGTCAGCCGGTCGTGGTTGTGGCCGGCCCGTCGTAGTTGTGGCCATCCCATCGAGGCCGGCCTTCGCGGTCAGCCGGTCGGAGCCGATCGGGCGAACTCGATCACCGAATCGAGGTCGTAAATGCCGGCGGTGGTCCCGAGCCCCCGGGCCACCTGGGCCGCGACCGCGCAGCCGAGGACGGCGGAGTCCCGCAGGTCGCGACCGAGATGACGCCCCACCAGGAATCCGGCGGAGAACGAGTCCCCGCAGCCGGTGGTGTCGACGACGTCGATCGCGAAGGCGGGTACCGCGATGGTTTCGTCCGGTGTCACGACGAGCGCGCCGTCGGCGCCCGCGGTGAGGGCCACGCACGCGACCCCGCGCTCGATCAGCATGCGCGCCCCCTCGGCCAGCGTGTCGGCGCCGGTGAAGCCGCGGACCTGGTCGTCGTTGGGCAGCAGGTAGTCCACGTGCGGTAGCGCGTCCGCGATCCACTCGAGCATTCCGGGGTCGCCGTCGGCCAGGATGTCGACCGACGTGGTGATCCCCTTCCCACGGGCACGGGCGAGCAGCTCGCCGGCCGCCGGGCCGCCCAGGAACTCCGGTCCACCCAGGTGCAGATGCGTGAGCCCCTCGAGCGCGTCGTCGTCGATGTCGTCCAGGGTGAACACGCCGTTCGCGCCGATGCAGTGCCACGCCGGCCGGTCCCCGTTGGGGCGCACGGGGATCACCGAGGCGGACGTCTGTGCGTCCGCCTTGGTCACCAGGCGACCGGTGTCGACCCCCTCCCCGCTCAACAGGGTCGTCAGGGTGCGCCCGATCGAATCGGCGCCGACCGCACCGATGCTGCGGACCCCGGCCCCGAGGCGGCTGAGCACCACCGCGGTGCCCCCCGCGGTCCCGGCCGGTGAGAAGGCGATGGTGTCCACGAGGGCCCCGGCGGAGCCCTCCGGGATGGACTCGATCCCGATCGCGTGGACGTCGAGGACGTGCACTCCGACCGTCGCGATCGTCATGGATGAGATGTCGGTCATTGCGGGCTCTCCTTGGTGGTTCCGTACTCGAGGGTGATCGCCTGGACGACCGCGTCGTGTTGCTGCGCCTCGGTGAGGGGTCGTGGTGTGCCCACCCCACTCGCGCGGACGTGCAGGGCCGCCAGCCACTCCAGCAACAGCGCGTTGTCGAGGGCCTTGTCGAGGGAGGAGCCCACCGTCACCGAGCCGTGGTTGGCCATCAGGACCGCCTGCCGGTCGCGCAGGCCGTCCACGACGAGGTCCGCGAGCTCGGGGGTTCCGAAGGTCGCGTAGGGCGCCACCCGGATCTCCCCGCCCAGCAGCAACTGCTGGTAGTGCAGTACGGGCAGCGCGTCCATCCCGGTCACGCAGGAGACGGCGGTGGAGAACGGGGCGTGGGTGTGGACGACGGCCCCCGCCTGAGTACCGGAGTAGATCCCCAGATGCAGCCCGAGCTCGGAGGTCGGCGCCAGTCGGCCGTCCACGTGCTCGCCCGTCGCGCCGACCACGGTGACGTCCTCGGCACGGCAGTCGGCCAGGACCACCCCGGTGCCGGTCACGGCGATCCGCCCGTCGTCCACCCGGGCCGAGACGTTTCCGGCGGTGCCGATGAGCAGCCCCTCGGCCGCCAGTCGCCTGGCGGTGGCGGCGACGTGCTCGCGGGCCCGCGACGACTGCCCACGGGATCCCGACGACTCCGTCGTCACAGCCCACCAGCCTGATCGATGCCGCGTTCGGCGTGCACGACGCTCTCGAGCGTCGTCATGGACCGGCGGAACTGGCCGGTGAGCGACTTCTCGAGAACCGGCGCGACGAGGCGGCCGAGGGGGCCGAGCCCGACCCGGCAGTCGACCCGGTACGTCATCAGGGTGGCCTCGGCGCCCAGCGGCTCGAAGCGGAAGGTGTTGACCATGTCGTGCAACGGCGCGAACCCGGTCCCGGAGTCGACCCTGAGGGACCGCGGCTCGACCTTCCCCACCGTCCACACGGACCGCGTCGTGAGCGGCCCGATCGTCCGGTTCCGCTCGGAATAGGTCTCGCCCACGGTCGCCGCACCGTGGTGGGCGGTGACCTCCAGGGCCCCGTCGACCCACTCGGCGTACCGGGAGGTGTCGTCGATCACGGCCCAGATGTCCTCGACCGGGGCTGCGAGTCGCTGCTGTACGGAAACGGTCAGACGTGTCACGGATGTCCTCCTGAGTGTGCGATCACGGCGCGGGCGGCGGCCTCCCCGGAGCGGACCGCGCCGTCCATGTAGCCGTTCCAGTAGTCGGAGTGTTCGGCACCGGCCCAGTGCACTCGGCCGAGCGGCCGGTCGCGCCACTGACCGAGCGTGGTCAGGACGCCGGGGCCGAGGACAGCGGTCGGGCCACCCCGGGTCCAGCGTTCCGCGGTCCAGTCCTTCTCGAAGTATCCGACAGGCGCCAGCGCCGCGGGCCCGACCACCCGGGCGAAACTCTGCAGGACCGCCCCGCCGCGCTCCCGGGCCGGACGGGGCGCCCACTTCCGCCACCCCGCTCCCCCCACGAACCCCATGAGGATCCCGGGTGAGCCGCTCGGCGGGGTGTTGTCGAACATCGAGCACACCGGGGTACCGCCCCCGCGGAAGACGCCCTGGCCGGAGAGTCCGTCCTCCCGCCAGAACGGGCGCTCGTAGATCGCCTCACACTTCATGAGGGTGCCGAAGGCCATCCTGCGGAACAGGGCGTCCTGGTGGGCGGGCAGCGACGGGCTCCACTCGATCTCGGCGGCCAGGTGGGGTGGCGCGGTCACGATCACCTCCTCGCCGTCGAAGGACCCCGCGTCGGTGGTGACGGTGACCCCCGTGGCACGGTGTTCGATCCGCCGGACGGGGGCGCCGAGGGTGACGGAGTCGCCCAGTTCCTCGGCCATGCGTTGCGAGATCACCTGCGAACCGCCCACGACCCGGGACTCCTGGGCCCCGCCGGCCACGCCGATCATCCGGTCCAGTGAGCCCGGGTGGATCTCGTCACCCGCGCCCGCGACATACGCCAGGCCGTACAGCGCCGAGGCCTCGGACGCCGCGGCCCCGAACGCCGAACCGAGGAGGGTGTCGATCAACTCGACCCCGCCGGCGCCGATCGCGCCGCGCCGCAGCCAGGTGGCGAGACTCTGCGCGTCCAACCGGCCCGCGTCGGGATGCTCCCACGGCGCGGCCAC
>NZ_JAALEE010000340.1:0-2459 GCF_014145265.1 Dietzia sp. CW19
CCGGGACCGGGGCGGTCAGCACCGCCCGCACCAGCTCGGCGGCGCTGGTCATGGTGGCCTCGGGGCTGGGCGCCTCGTCCGTCCCGGCCCCGTCCCGGATGGCCTGCAGGTCCGCCCCGGTGGTGAACGCCCCGCCCTCGCCGGCGAGCACGATGACTCTGGTGTCGGGGTCCAGGCTCTGCTCGGAGATGATCTCCACCAGTGCGCTCACCGTCGGGTGGTCGAGCGCGTTCATCCGGTCGGGTCGGTTGATGCTGATCGTCGCGACACCCAGGTCGTCGCGGTCGACCATGACCGCGTCCCGGCCCGTGGGGGTCATCGGACCGTCTCCGCGGCGGCGACCATGCCGGCCAGCCGGTCGGTGATGATCGACTCGGCCTCGGCCATCATGCGGTCGACCAGCTCGGCCGCGGTGGGCACGTCGTCGATCAGGCCCTGGCACTGACCCGCCGACCAGATGCCGGCGTCCAGGTCGCCGTCCTCGAAGACCTTGCGGCCCCGGGCCCCGGCGACGAGGTGCTGGATGTCGGAGAACTCCACGCCCTCGGCCTCCCTGGCCACCACTTCCGCCGAGACGGCGTTCGCCGCGACCCGCGCGGTGTTGTGCAGCGTGCGGAAGATGAGCGCGGTGTCGAGCTCGGAGTTGGCGACGATCTGCTGCTTGACCTGGTCCGCGACCGGCGATTCGGCCGTGCACATGAACCGCGTCCCCATGTTGGCGCCGTCGGCCCCCAGGGCTAGTGCGGCCACGAGGCCGCGGGCGTCGGCGATGCCTCCGGACGCCAGCATCGGGATGGTCAGCCGGGCCGCCGCGGCGGGGATGAGCACCAGACCGGGGACGTCGTCCTCACCGGGATGTCCGGCGCACTCGAAGCCGTCGATGGAGACGGCGTCCACGCCGAGCTTCTCCGCCTTGAGTGCGTGCCGCACGGAGGTGCACTTGTGGATGACCTTGACGCCGGCGTCGTGGAAGACAGGGAGATGGTCCTTGGGGTTGGACCCGGCGGTCTCGACGATCTTCACGCCCGACTCGACGATCGCCTGGCGGTACTCCGCGTACGGGGGCGGCGTGATCGACGGGAGGATCGTGAGGTTGACCCCGAAGGGCTGGTCGGTCATCTCCCGGCACCGGGCGATCTCGCGGACCAGGTCCTCGGGCGTCGGCTGGGTGAGCCCGGTGATGATTCCCAGCGCCCCCGCCTCGGACACGGCGGCCGCGAGTTCGGCGCGGCCGACCCACATCATGCCGCCCTGGACGATCGGATGACGGACGCCGAACTCCTCGGTGAAGCGGGTACGGATCACGGCTGGACCTCCTCGTAGGTGCCGCCGGAGGCGGCCTTGGACCGCAGGGACTCCGGCGGGGTGAAACGGTCCCCGTAGCGTTCGGCGAGCTCCTCGGCGCGGGCGACGAAGCCGGGCAGGCCGCCCGGGTACTGGTCCATGTAGCGGGCGACGCCGCCGGTCCAGCCCGGGAAGCCGATGCCCAGGATCGAGCCGACGTTGGCGTCGGTGGTGGTCTCCAGCACGCCCTCGTCGAGGCACTTGACGGTCTCGATCGCCTCGGCGAACAGCATCCGGTCGATCGCGTCCTGCAGCGGGATCTCGGTGGCGGGGCCGAAAGCCTCCGCCAGGCCCGGCCAGAGTCCGGAGCGCTTGCCGTCGGTGTACTCGTAGAAGCCGGCGCCGGTGGAGCGGCCCTTGCGGTCGTACTCGTCGATCATCGTGTCGAGTACGGCGTTGCCCGGGTGGTCGGGCAGCGGCCGGCCCTCTGCCTCGGCCGCCTGGCGGGTCTCGTCACGGATCTTGCGGGGCAGGGTCAACGTGAGTTCGTCCATCAGCGCGAGCACCGGCGCCGGGTAGCCGGCCTGCGAGGAGGCCTGTTCGACGGTGGGCGCGGGGACGCCCTCGGCGAGCAGCGCCATGCCCTCACTGGTGAAGGTCCCGATGACCCTCGAGGTGAAGAACCCGCGGGAGTCGTTGACGACGATGGGGGTCTTGCCGATCTGCGCGACCAGTGCCAGGGCGCGCCCGAGGGCATCCTCCGAGGTCTCGGCGCCCTTGATGATCTCGACCAGCGGCATCTTGTCGACGGGCGAGAAGAAGTGCAGGCCGATGAAGTCGGCCGGTCGGTCCACGCCGCCCGCGAGCATGGTGATGGGAAGGGTCGAGGTGTTGGAGCACAGCAGCGCGTCCGGGGCGATGTGCGGCGCGATCTCCGCGAACACCGTCTCTTTGACCTTCGGGTCCTCGAACACGGCCTCGATGACGGCCTGCGCACCGGAGGCGGCCGCGGCGTCGGTGGTGGGGGTGATGCGCGCCAGGAGCGCCTCGCCCTTCGCCTGCGCGGCGTCCCGGGCCTCGCCCTCGGCGGCGCGGGCGACGGTCTTGGCGACGAGCTTCTCCGAATAGCCCTTGCCCCGCTCGGCGGCGGACTGGTCGATGTCCTTGAGGACGAA
>NZ_JAALEE010000341.1:0-6547 GCF_014145265.1 Dietzia sp. CW19
CGAGGGGATGGAGGCCATGCCCCGCGGCGAGGCCACTGCTCCCGGGACCGCGCCCACCCCGTCCCGCGACGCCGACTCGATGCCGCCTTCACGGTCGGGTCCGACCCCGACGGCCGGCTCCGGGCAGAGCACTCCTCGCCGGGCCACCACGACCGAACCGATGGACCCGGTCCGGCGACGCCGACTGATGGCGGCCCTGGCCGTGGCCTCGGTCATCCTGCTCGTGTTCTCCGGGATCGCCGTCTGGCGCTATCTCGAGGCCCGGGACGCCACGGCCGTCGAACAGCAGGTGGCCTCGGCCCCCACGCAGGCCACCGACGCGGCGCGCGAGATCGTCACGCAGATGTTCACCTACGATCACCGCACGGTCGACTCGGAACTCGCGGCGGTGCGGGAGCGACTCACCGAGCCGGCACTGACCGAGTTCGTCGACCAGTCCATGCCGACCGTGGCCTCGGCGGCCAAGCAGCAGGAGGCCAGTGTCTACGCGACCGTGGCCGCCGCCGCGCCGCAGGAGGTCGTGGACGCGGATAACGTGACGGTGCTGGTAATGCTCAACCGGATGGTCTCGACCAAGGAAGCGCCCGAGGCGGCCAGCTCGGCGTCGAGGCTCAGCATCCAGATGGTCCGGGTGGACGGGGTGTGGAAGCTGGGCGAACTCAACGCTATGTGACGGGGGGGTCGGACGTCGCGTCGAGGGTCTCGAAGAACCGTCGTGCCCACGCGTGGACATCGTTGCCCAACACCTGTCGGCGCAGCGCCCGCATGCGACGACGCCGGTCGTCCTTCGACTCGGTGACGGCCGCCATGATGGCGTCCTTGACCCCCTCCAGGTCATGCGGATTGCACAGGTACGCCTGCCGGAGTTCGGCGGCGGCGCCGGCGAACTCGCTCAGCACCAGCGCGCCCTCGCCATCGGTGCAGGAGGCCACGTACTCCTTGGCCACGAGGTTCATCCCGTCCCGCACGGGGGTGACCAGCATGACGTCGGCGGCCACGTAGAACGCCGTGAGCTCGGACTTGGGGACGGGGCGGTGGATGTACGTCACCACGGGGTGCCCGATCTCGCCGAAACTGCCGTTGATCCGGCCCACGGACTCCTCGATCCGCGAGCGCATGATCTGGTACTGCTCGACCCTCTCGCGGCTCGGGGTGGCGAGTTGGAGCAGGGTGACGTCGGCGGTCTCGAGTCTCCCCTCCTCGAACAACTCCTCCAGCGCGCGGAGCCGGACGTCGATCCCCTTGGTGTAGTCGAGGCGGTCGACGCCCAGCAACAGGATCTCTGGTGAGCCGAGTTCGGTACGCAGGCGTTCCGCGCGGGCGCGGGTGTCGCGGTCGCGGGCGGCGGGGTCGATGGCGGCCGAGTCGATCGAGATGGGGAACGCCCCCACCCGGACCCTGCGGTCGTCCACGCGGATCTCGGACGCCCGACCCCGGGTCGAACGCAGCCGAACGGAGGGGTGGCCGCCGAGTCGGTTGGCGAGGATCCGGAAGTTGTCGGCTCCGCCGGGCAGGTGGAAGCCCACGAGATCGGCCCCGAGCATCCCGTCGACGATCTCCGTGCGCCACGGCAGCTGCATGAACAACTCGACGGGGGGGAACGGGATGTGGAGGAAGAACCCGATGGTCAGGTCGGGGCGCATCTCACGTAGCAGGCGGGGGACCAGCAGGAGTTGGTAGTCCTGCACCCAGACCGTGGCGTCGGTGGCGGCGGCCGCGGCGGTGGCCTCGGCGAACCGGCGGTTGATCGCGACGTAGGCGTTCCACCATTCGCGGTGGTACTCGGGGGGGACCACCACGTCGTGGAACAGCGGCCACAGCGTGCCGTTGGAGAACCCCTCGTAGTAGAGCCCGACATCCTCGGCGGACAGTGTGACCGAGTGCAGCCGGATGCCGTCGGCGTCGAAGGGCTCGGGGGCGGCGTCCGCCACGCCGGGCCAACCCACCCAGGCGCCGTGGTTGGCCTTGAGGATGGACTCCAGGGCCGTCACCAGCCCACCGGGGCTGGCCTTCCAGTGTTCCCGGCCGTCCTTGTCACGGACGAGGTCGACGGGTAGCCGATTGGCGACGACGACGAAGTCCGCACCGGCGTCCGGCGGCGTCTGCTCGGTCGCGCGCGTCATCCCCGTCCCTTCCGTGATCGCTGTGATGCGGCTAGTCGACGTCGGCAGGGTCGACCTTCTCGGGGCCGATCCCGAGCATCTCGAGCAGCATCAGGCACTCGTCGGCGTCTGCGGCGTACGAGGCCACGATCCTCTGGGCCTGATATGCGGTCTCGTCGGCGACGGGCTCGAGGTCGACGTCGAGCTCGGGCTCCTTGCTGGCCGCTGCGGCGGATGCCATGTGTGTCCTCCCGTGGTCGGTATGGGACGCAGGGCCCGTGTAGGCTCAGGCGTCCGACGTCATCTTACGTCACTGGTCGGCGGCGGCGGACCTGCGCAGATTACGCGTGACCCATTCGCCGAACACGATGCCGGCCGCCAGGGCCACCGCGATCGCCAGGGCCTGGAACATCAGTCCCACACCGATACCGGTCTGGTCACTGGTGAGGGCCGACAGTCCCCGATAGACGGACAGCCCGGGCAGGAGCGGTGTGATCCCCGCGATGGTCACGATCAGTGGCGGGACGGTCGCGATACGGGCGAGGATGCCGCCGAACAACCCCATCGCACAGGCCGCGAGCGCGGAACCCACCACCACGCCCAGCCCGGTCGTCGTGACCACCTGGAAGATGACCATCCCGATCGCCCCGACCGCCGCGGCGAGCCACGTCGCACGCACGGTGGCGTAACTGGCCACCGCGAAGCCGGCGGCCCCGACCCCCGCCGCGAAGACGGCGAGATACAGGGGCGCGTTGCCGGAGATGGTCGGGTCGATGGGGGGCGGGGACATGCCCAGCCGCGCGAACACCGCCAGGGCGATCGTGATGCCGCCGAGAACCCCTCCGGTGAGGATCATCGTCTCCACGCCGCGGCCGGCCGACGTCACGGGGAACCCGGTGATGGCGTCCTCGATCGCGCCGACGAGCGTGAGCCCCGCGAGGAGCACGATGATTCCCGCGGCGACGAGTGTGGATGGCTGGATGTCCACGAAGTTGTCGCTCAGGAACACGTAGGCCAACAGCGCCCAGGCGGCCGCGATGAACCCCCCGACGATCTGCTGGAAGAACTTCGGGAGGCGGTGGCCGTCCAGATAGCGGTTGGCGTACATCAGCGCGAACGTCGACACCATGGACAGGAGTCCGGCGAGCGGGCTGCCACCCAGTTGGATGACGACCGCGCAACCGAGCATCGCCCACCCCAGGACCGCGACCCGGAACGAGTGGGGGTGCGGGGAGGCGATGATCTGCTCGACCTCCGCCGTGGCCTGCTCGACGGTCAGTTGGCGCCGCACGATGAGGTCGGTGAGCCGGGCGACACGGGTCACCCGGGTCATGTCGATCGTGCGGTAGTTGACCACCCGGATGACGGAGATCGGCGGGCGACCACGTCGGCGGTTCACGCCGATGGTCAACGAGGTGAAGGTGACCTCGACGGTGGCGCCCGGCAGGCCGAACGCCGCCGCGACCGATTCCCCCTGGGCGACGGTGTCCGCCGCGCCCTCGCCGGAGGACAGGAGGATGCCGGCGATCTCGAGGGCGAGGTTCAGGACGTCGGTGACGGCGCCGTCGTCGTCCAGGTCGACCGGTGCCATCGGGGACAGGGGCGGCTCGACCGCCAGGTCCATCGTCGACTTGCGCAGACCCAGCCACGCCAGGGGGCGGGTGAACGGTGCGGGTGCGTCGCGGATCTCCACGTGGACACCGTAGTCAAGACCGCGGCGGTCGAGAGCGCGGCCCGGGGTCCGGTTAGGATGTGACCCGGACCCCGGCCGTGCCGGAGCCGTGCTGGAGTGGCGCAATTGGTAGCGCACCCGACTTGTAATCGGGCGGTTGCGAGTTCAAGTCTCGTCTCCAGCTCTCACCCGCCGCCCGGTGGAGCCGGGAGTGCACGCCACGCACGCGGGCGGTATACGTTTAGTTTTCTCAGGTTTCTGGGTAGGATGTGACAGGTGTTCAGCGACGGCGACGGCGAGGGCTCCGGAGACGTGGACGGGGGCGTGGACGCTGAGTCCACCCGGCGGATCGCCGAGGCGTGGATGCGCGCCGTCACCTCATGTGACGTGGACGCCGCGCTGGCCCTTTCCTCGCCGTCGATCGTCTACTCCAACGGCGGCCACCTCCGTCTCTACGAGGGGCACGACGGAGTGCGTGACATCATCGAGGATGTCGCCCGTATGTCCGGGTTCCTCGACGTGGCCGTCCTGTCGGTGGTGGCGCAAGCGGGGACCGTTGCCCTCCGGCGACTCGAGACCTACACCCTGCCCGAGGGCGGCGTGGAGATCCCGGCACTGGCCTTCGTCGATGTCGCGGACGGTGTGGTCACGCGCTGGGAGGACTACAAGGACTTGCGCACGCTGAACGCGATCGCGGAGTAGACGGTGAACGGGGGCGGTCCGGTGGACCGGGAGGAGCATCAAGTCGACGCCGCCGCGGTGGTCAGGGCGCTCGTCGAAGCCAGGTTCCGGGGGGATGTGACCACGACGACCGCTCTGTGCACGCCCGACATCGTGTTGCGGATCGAGGGGTCTCATGAGGCGCGCGGGCGAGAGGGAGTGGCGCACCTGATGGAGTTCAACCGAGAGGTCGCCACAAACGTGCGTGTCGAGATTCACCGGGTCATGGCATCGGGTGACACCGTCGCGATGAGCAGGACCATGTTCCTCACCATCAACGGGCAGGCCGTCGAGCTCAGCGCGGGCGCGTTCTTCACGTTGCGCGACGGCCTGGTGCGGGAATGGAGTGACTACCTGGACATGAGCGAGGTGGCGCGCGCGCTCGGGCACTGAGCCGGTCACCCGCCCGACCCGACCACCGGGGCGGCGAGTCGGGGTGGGCCGGTCAGTCCCCGGGAACGAACTCGTCGTGGCCGAGTTCCCGCAGAGCGCGACGGATCGTCGCGGCCGCCGCGTCCGACTCCTCCGCCGGGGCGTCGGGGTCCGCGCGGGACAGGTCGAAGCCGGACATGTCGTCGGCGGGGAAGACGTGGATGTGGGTGTGTGGGACCTCGAACCCCGCGATCAGATAGCCGGCCCGTGACGCCCCGAAACCCTCGACGACGGCCTCGCCGACCGCCTGGGCGACCTCGTTGAGCCGCGCCCACAGCCGGGGGTCGAGGTCGGTCCAGCGGTCGATCTCCTCTCGCGGGACGATGAGGGTGTGGCCGGCCGCGACGGGCGCGATCGTGAGGAAGGCGACCACCTCGAGGTCCTCCCAGACGAACCTGCCCGGCAGCTCACCGGAGATGATCTTGCTGAAAACGGTCGACATGCTCCCAGCCTACGTACCCGGGGCGGCCGGTTGCCGCTGATGCGCGGTGGCTCGTGGTGTAATGAGGGGTACGCCACCCGGACAACGAGCGGCGAACGGTCCTTAGAGGATGGCGGAGGGACGGCAGATGATCGAGGCAACGGCACCGACGGCAGACGACACCGTCAAGAAGAAGTCCTACCACCACGGTGACCTGCGGAACGCGATCATCCACGAGGCCACCACGCGGGCGCGGTCCTCGGGGGAGAAGGCGATCGTGCTGCGGGAGATCGCGCCGGTCGTCGGGGTGTCGGCCACCGCCGCCTACCGGCACTTCACCAACCGGCAGCAGCTGGTCGAGGAGGTCTCGGCCCGCGGGTTCGCCGCGATGGGTGAGCGTGTCGCCCTCCCGGGGGTCACCGGCGCGGAGTCGGCCCCGGGGCTCGCGGCCTACCTGGACCTCCGCAACGCGGGGATCGCGATCGTGGAGTTCACTGTCGCGGAGCCCGCCTGGGCGCGGATGATGGTCGAGACTCTCGGGGAGTCGTCGACGGTCGCGTTCGCGGCCTCGGACGTCGCCGAGATCATGCAGCAGATCGTCGACCGCGGGATCGCCGCGGGGATCTTCCGTTCGGGGACGAGGATCAGGGACCAGCGCGTCCTGTGGGCGGGGATCGACGGCCTCTGTTCGCACGCGATGTTCGGGCTCAAGCCGATGGGGACCCCGGAGGCGGACCACGCGACGGCGCGCACGCTCGATCTCTGCATGACGGACATGCTCACCGCGGAGGGGCTGCGGGTCCGCGACGAGGCCACGTTGCCGGACGGGATCGCGACCGACCTGCCGAGCTGAGGTCCACCCGACGACGCCTGCACCGGCCGTGCCGGGTCACGTCGCCCGGGGGCGCGACTACTGTGGTCGCTGTGCGAATTCTCGTGATCGGTTCCGGTGCCCGTGAGCACGCCATCCTCGTCGCCCTCGCCGCGGATCCCGCGGTGACGGAGCTCCACGCCGCGCCGGGCAACCCCGGCATGGTGCAGGCCACGTGTCACGACGCGTCGGTGACGGATCCCTCGGCGGTCTCCGCGTTGGCGCGGCGGCTCGAGGTGGACCTGGTCGTCATCGGCCCCGAGGTGCCGCTGGTGGCGGGGGTGGCCGATGCCCTTCGCGCGGCCGGCGTCCCGGTGTTCGGTCCCTCG
>NZ_JAALEE010000342.1:0-3211 GCF_014145265.1 Dietzia sp. CW19
TCGCACCGGCGCCGGGACGCGCCACTCGCGGCGCCATGCCACCATCCGGAAGGCGAACACCAGCGCCGACAGGACGGTCGCGGCGACCGGCCCCCAGGTGTCGGTCCCCACCGCGACGGCCGTCAGGGCGGCCCCCGTCGCCGCCGGGATGACGTACAGGTTCGAGCCGCTGAACACCGCCGGGATCTCGTTGGCCACCACGTCGCGCAGGAGACCGCCGCCCACTGCGGTGACCACGCCGAGCAGCAGCGCCGACGCGATCGGCATCCCGTGGTCCAGCGCCCGGGCCGTGCCGAAGGTGCAGAACAGCCCGAGACCGGCGGCGTCGAACGTCACGATCAGCGTCCGCACCCGGTGGATGAGCGAGCCGAGCAGGTACACCACGATCGCTGCGACCACCGGGGGGACCAGGTAGACCGGCTGCGACAGCGCGAGCGGCGTGACGCCCAGCAGGACGTCGCGGATGATGCCGCCGCCCAGGCCGGCGAGCAGCCCCAGCACCAGACCACCGGTGATGTCGATGTCCTTCCGCGCCGCCAACAGGTTCCCGGACAACGCGAAGAAGAACACGCCCATCAGGTCGAACCACAGGACGAGTGGCGAGGACTCCACGACCGACCTCCTAGACCACCGCGTCCGCGGTGGAGCGGGCGTGGTGACGGCGACGGACGGAGCGGAACGTCCAGAGCTTGTTGACGACGAAGTTGATCGGCATCGTGATGAGGATCGTCAACAGCTGACTCCAGTACTCCCGGGAGTGGATCCCCGCGTCCTCGTGCCACCACGGTTCGGGCAGGTAGAGCGGGGAGGTGGGGTTGGTGAAGGCCAGCTTGATGAAGATCCCCGCGGCCGCAGCCACCGATCCCACCAGCAGGAACGGCCAGAACTCCTGCATGACCGGCGCCTTGTGTCCCTTACCGAAGGTCCAGTGCCGGTTGAGCATGAAGTTGTAGACATTGGCCACCAGGAACGCCACGATCCACACCAGCGTGGTGAAGCGGAAGTTGTACTCCGTGCCGGAGAACGGGAACAGGATGTCCTGGGCGTTCTGGGTCCCGCCGTTGGCCCTGTTCATCAGAACCGTGACGATCATGTTGACGACCATCCCGGACCCGCCGACGATCCCGAACATGAGAAACTGACGGGCGCTTCGTCGATAGCGACCGAGTTCGGACGGGGCCGGGTTCACAGCGAGCCAGTCTAGGCCCACGGACCCGGACTAGCCTGCTCCGTGCCCCTCCGGGACCCGTTCGGACGGGTCCTCGATCGGACCCGGGGCGGTGCCGGCGCCGAACGGGCGGCCACCCAACTCCTCGCGGTGATGCGGGGAGAGGAGGCCCGCGAGGTCCGGCCCCTTGGGCACGATTCCGGTGGGGTTCACGTCGCGGTGGACGTTGTAGTAGTGCTCCTTGATCTGCGGGAAGTCGCAGGTGTCACCGAAGCCGGGCGTCTGGAACAGGTCGCGCAGGTAGCCCCACAGGGCCGGCATCTCGGTGATCTTGTTGCGGTTGGCCTTGAAGTGGCCGTGGTAGACCGCGTCGAAACGCACCAGAGTGGTGAACAGCCGGATGTCCGCGACGGTGATCGTGTCACCGGCGAGGTACCGACGGGTGGTCAACCGCTCCTCGAGCCTGTCGAGCGAGGCCCAGAGCTCGTCGTAGGCCTGTTCGTAGGCGCCCTGCTCGGCCGCGAACCCGCTGCGGTACACGCCGTTGTTCACGGTCGGGTAGATCCACGAGTCCAGTTCGTCGATCTCGTCGCGGTGCTCGTCGGGGTACAGGTCCGGGGCGCCGTCACGGTGGAACGCCGACCATTCCGTGAGCAGATCGAAGTTGAGTTTCTGGTAGGCGTTGGTCACCACCGACCCGGTGGGCAGGTCGACGAGGGCCGGGACCGTGATGCCGCGCGGGTAGTCGGGGATCCGGTTGAAGTAGGCCTCCTGGAGCCGGTGCATGCCCGTGACCGGGTCCTTGCCGTCGGGGTCGAGGTCGAAGACCCAGGAGTTGACGTCGTGGGTCGGTCCGGCCAGTCCCATGGAGATGGCGCCCTCCAGGCCCATCAGACGGCGGACGATGATCGAGCGGCTGGCCCAGGGGCACGCACGGGCCGCCATCAGGCGGTACCGTCCGGCCTCGACGGGCCACCGCATCTCGCCGATCTTCTCGCCCACCGGGTCCGATCCCGCCGGGAGATCCGCCACGACCCGATCGTTGATGTAGGTGGCGTCGCGGACGAACTCCCCGTCCTCCGAGGCGTTCTTGGCTGCGATGAACTCGGTGTCGTCTGCCATGGGGTCTCCTACGGTCGTCGTCGCGGCCAGTGGTTGATGCATCACCAACATACCCGGTCCCCCGCCACCGCGCCAGCACCCGGGGGATCCGTCGTGACCCTGCGTGAGGCGATGCGGGTGAGGCGATGCAGGTGAGGCGATGCGGGTGATCCGGGGCGGCCGGTATGCCACGCTGGCGGAATGGACTCCGCGCACGTCGACGACGTTCCCACCCGCTACGCCGAGTTCGCCGAATTCGAGGTCCGCGGCCGCACCCCTGTCTACCTGGCATGGGCCCGGGGGATCGCCGGGGACCCCGCGACGTGCGAACTCATCGGGAGACTGCCCCGGATCAAGAGACAGCCCGCACTCGTCTTCGCCTCCGCCCGGCACGCCGGCGCGCCCGAGACCGAGGACTACCCGGCGTTCCGGGAGTTCGTCCACGCCCACTGGACGCGGATCGAACAGATCGCCCTCACCCACTCCACGCAGACCAACGAGGCCAAGCGGTGCGCGGTACTCCTGCCGTTCCTCTCGCTGCTCCCGGGCCCGCTCTCGCTGGTGGAGATGGGAGCCTCCGCCGGTCTGTGCCTGTACCCGGACCGGTACGCCTACCGGTACGCGCTCGACGGCGGCTCCACCCACGAGCTGCGACCGGTGGGATCGGACACGGCCGCCTCCGCCGCCGACATCCCGGTCCTCGACTGCGCCCTGCGCGACGGCGTCCCCCGCCCGCAGTCCCTGCCCGACGTCGTCCACCGAGGCGGGGTGGACCTCTCCCCGATCGACCCCGCCCACGCCGACTCGCGGGCCTGGCTACGCAGCCTGATCTGGCCCGGGCAGCAGTCCGAGCGCGTGCCCCGCCTGGACGCCGCTCTCGACATCGCCGCCACCGACCCGCCACACATCATCGCGGGCGACCTGGTGGAGAAGCTGGAGGCC
>NZ_JAALEE010000031.1:0-2275 GCF_014145265.1 Dietzia sp. CW19
CACAGCTTGTTCAGCAGTCTCCTAGGCTGCCTTGCTCGTCGTTGCCCTGGCTACGTTGGCGGCGCCGCTCCCGGATTTCACTCCACAGAAAGTAGCCAAGCCCAATTGGCGCTAGAACTCCGAATGCAAGCCATTGAAGCCCATAGGACAGGTACGAACCCGCCTCGACTTCCGGTATCGGAGTTGGCTCGAGTGATCCTGGTTGGCCTCCGGGGAGCTGGAGATGATAGCCAGCAAGATCGAGATCCAGAACCCGACCGATCGTCGAGGTTTCAATGGAGCGCACCATGTGACGATCGTGCAGAACTATCGGTTCGGCCGGGGTGTCGGTGGGCATTCTGAGCCTGGCGGTGATGGTCACTGGATCGGCTACCGCGGCCGGGTAGGTCGGCACCGTGTTGTTCTCGCCAACGCGAACCCATCCACGATTAATAAGCAGATCATCGCCGCCCTCGGTCCGAAATGCGGTGAGAACTTGGTAAACCTGTTCCCCGTCGACAGCTTGCTGCCGCAAGAGCACTTCGTCTTCGGGCAGATAGCGACCGGTTACTGTGACCCGATGCCACTCGGATTCGTCCAACGGCGCGTCCCGCGCCGTCAATTCCGTCAACGGCACTGGATCGGCTTCGACGCTGTGAAGAAGTTGGGAATTGCGCGTCTTCAAATCCTCGTTCTTGCCTAACTGCCATGGCGCCAACAGTGTGAAGCACGTATAGACGAACAGTGCGACGGCGATGAAGGAAATCAACCACCCCGGCGTCATCACGCGAAAGACCCTCTGCACGCCGTTCACGGTAGGCGTGGTGGTAGGACGGTCGGCATCGGGGCCCTCCTGTCGGCACCAGCTCCGGCGATCATTAATCGTGCCCGCCTCCCGCCACTGTCGGCAGGGATGGTTCCGATCCGGCGAGATCAGCGTGTTGCGTGCCGAATTGTGGCATCCGGGCCTGGATCGGAAGTGTCGAGCAGCAGGTCGTTGTCTACGTCCTCAGATGACGACGCCGTTCGCGGCCAACCATGACACCGAGTCGATCCACTGGCCGGCGGGATTCTGTACGCCGAAGTGCACATGCGGACCAGTCGAGTAGCCACGGTTACCGACTTCACCGATCACCTGGCCGGCGGTGACCTGCTGGCCTTCGGTGACGTAGTTGGCATTGTTGTGGCCATACTCCAAGAGATAGCCGTCATCGGTCTTGATGCGAATCCATAACCCATAACCGGAAGCGGGGCCGGAGGCCACGACCGTGCCGGACTTGGCTGCATACAAGGGTGTGCCGATCGGCGCAGCGATGTCGGTGCCATTGTGGTTAGCGCCCCACCGCGAGCCGAAGCCAGAGGTGATCGTTCCATCAGTCGGCCTGTGAGCTTGGCTGGCGACCGAAAACGCCGAAGACGACGACTGAGCAGTATCGAATCCGAGCGCCTGGCTCAGCCCGGGGGCCTGACTTGCATACTGGCGGACCGCGTCAGCTCCGATGCCATAGCGGGCGGCAGCCTCTTCGACCATCTGTCCGACGTGCTCGGGATCAGACGATTGGGCAGCGGCCACAGGGGCGACACTAAGCGCCGCGCCACCGGCGATTGCGGCGCCAGCCAGCGTGGTGGCGGCGATCCGGCCCACTCCCCTGGATCGGTTGGCGCGATGACGCCCACCAGCAGAGATGCGGTGGCCCACACCAAGCGAGTCCATGAGATCGGCGAACGGAACGCTCTTGGAGGAGCTCGACATGATTGATTCCTTCAACTTAAGCGATGGTCGCAGCTTCATACCGACGACCACTGGAGACTCCCGAAACGGTAACAGTTGCATATCGTCCGGTCACGGAGAGTTTCCTGAGAATCCAGAAATCAGCAGTTCATACGCCATTTGTTAGTCATCTACGGCATCGCCCGACCGTTACCCCGACGTGATTTTTGGTTCGGATGCGGTCCGGTCGGGGCCACCCCGCAATCGTCCCGGGTGACTAGACCGCGATCAACGCAAGCAGGATCAAGGTCCTTACTCCTGCCCCCTCCTCGTACCCGCCGCACGTGTGATGTCGATCGCTGATGCCGCAGTCTCGTCGGGACAGTCGGTCTCCACCTGCACAGTAGAAAAGAAGAAGCGGTACCGAGCTTGAAGCAGGTTGGAGGCGGATTGGAGAACGATCTGCGGATCGGCGCTTGCGGAGGTGCGCAGGTGGCCGGAGAACACGAAACGTCCACTGGTTAGTGCCCAAGCATGGGCATGATGGACGTCTTCCACCCTGGAGTGTTCCCGCTAAAGTGGCCA
>NZ_JAALEE010000343.1:0-2639 GCF_014145265.1 Dietzia sp. CW19
TGCGGGCGACCACGTCCCGGGCCAGGACCTCCGCCTCGACCCGGCCGGGTCCCGACGTAAGTACGGTGCAGTCGGCCACCGCGCCACGGCCGTCGCCCACCCGGATGTACTCCCCGGGCCGCACCCGGAGGGCCGAGCCGGCGTGCCTACCCTCTGCGCCGTCCAGGACGGCCGTCTCGCCGACGGCGGGGACCGTGTCGACCCGGAACAGGGGCGGGGTCACCGGCTCAGTGGCCCGCGACCGCGTCGCGCAGACGCGAGAACAACCCGCCTCGGCGGGCGGTGTCCTCGTTGACGATCTCGGCCGAGTCGCCGCCGAGCCGGCGCAGCTGCTCCACGAGATCACGACGCTTGCGGTCCAGCTTCTCGGGGATCACCACCTCCATGTGCACCGTGAGGTCGCCGGCACCGCCGCCGCGGACGCGGGGCATGCCGCGACCCGACAGGGTGACCGTGTGCCCGGGCTGGATGCCGGCCGGGATGTCGATCTCGAGGTCGTCACCCACCACCGTCTCCAGGTCCACCCTGCCCCCGAGGATGGCGTCCACGACCGGGACGCGGACCGTGCAGTGCAGGTCCTCGCCGTCCCGGACGAACACCGGGTGGGTGCGCTCGTTGACCTCGATGTAGAGGTCTCCGGCGGGACCACCGCCGGGGCCGACCTCACCCTGTCCGGACAGCCGGATCCGCATCCCGCCGCCGACGCCGGCCGGGATCTTGGCCGAGACGGTGCGGCGCTTGCGGACGCGGCCCTGGCCGGTGCAGTCACCACAGGGATCGGTGATGATCTCGCCGGTGCCGGCACAGGTGGGGCACGGGCGGCTGGTCATGATGTTGCCCAACAGGGAGCGCTGGACCGACTGGATCTCCCCCTGCCCCTGACACATGCCGCATTTCGCGGGCGGCGCGTCGCTCGCCGACCCCTTGCCGTGGCAGGTCTCACACAGCACGGCCGTGTCGACCTGGATCTCCTTGGTGACGCCGGTCGCGCACTCCGCCAGGGTCAGGTTCACGCGGATCAGCGCGTCCGAACCCGGCTGCACGCGGCTCCGGGGGCCGCGTCCGCCGCCGCCCCCGCCGCCACCGAAGAACGCCTCGAACACGTCGCCGAGACCGCCGCCGGCGCCGAAGCCACCGCCACCGAAACCGCCGCCGTATCCGCCGCCGGGCGACGAGTCGAGGGGATCGCCGCCCATGTCCACGACACGGCGCTTCTCGGGGTCGGTGAGGACCTCGTACATCGCCGTGATCTCCGTGAACCGCTCACGCGCCTCGTCCGACGGGTTGACATCGGGGTGCAACTCGCGGGCGAGCTTGCGGTAGGCGCGCTTGATCTCGGACTCCGAGGCACCCCGATCGACCCCGAGGGTCCCGTAGTAGTCGCGTGACACGTGTCGCCTTTCGTCAAATGAACTCGATGGAAGAACTGGTCCCGGGTGAGGCTACGGGCGTCAGTGCCCGGACAGGATCTCGCCCACGTAGTGGGCAACAGCGGCGACCGAGGCGATTGTTCCCGGGTAGTCCATCCTCGTGGGCCCGAGCACCCCCATCCCGCCGAGCATCTGGCGCTCGGAACCGTACACGGAGGACACCACCGACGCGCCGCGGATCTCCGCCGCCCGGGTCTCCTCCCCGATCTGGACGGTGACCCCTCCGGGCCCTCCCATCCCCACGGACTGCGCCGCCGAGAGCAGCCGGAGGATCACGACCTGCTCCTCCAGGGCCTCGAGGACCGACCTGAGGGACCCGTCGAAGTCGGCTGCGCTGCGCGTGAGGTTGGCGGTGCCGCCCAGGACGATTCGGTCGTCGGGCTGCTCCACCAATGTCTCCACCAGCACCGTCACGCACCGTTCCGCCGCATCGCGGTGGTCCGGACGAGCGCGGTCAGGCGTGGCCGCCAGGGCCTCGGAGGCCTCGCTGAGCCGCTTGTCCGCGACCGCCTCCGAGAGGAGGGACCGGAGCTCGGCCAGATGGTCGTCCGTCAGCGGGGCCGCGAGTTCGACGGTCCGCTGGTCCACCCTGCCGGTGTCGGTGATCAGCACCAGCAACAGACGGGTGGGGGCCAGGCTCACCACCTCCAGGTGGCGCACGGTGGAGCGGCCCAGGACCGGGTACTGGACGACGGCGACCTGGCGGGTGAGCTGGGAGAGCAACCGCACGGCCCGCCGGAGGACGTCGTCCAGGTCGACGGCACCCTCGAGAAACGCCTGGATGGCCTTCCGCTGGGCGCGCGAGAGGGGGGTGATCTCCTCAATCGAGTCGACGAAGTGGCGGTAGCCCTTCTCCGTGGGGATCCGTCCGGAACTGGTGTGGGGCTGGACGATGAAGCCCTCCGCCTCGAGGACGGCCATGTCGTTGCGGATCGTCGCACTGGAGACCCCCAGGGAATGGCGGTCGACCAGCGTCTTGGAGCCGACCGGCTCGTGCGAGGCGATGTAGTCGGAGACGATCGCGCGCAAGACCTCGGTCCTACGATCGGCCGTGCTCGACATGGATCCCTCTCCTCGCGCCCTGCGTACAGACGATTCTAGGCCAGCGGCTCTACAGGAGGACGTCGCGTACGACACCGTCCGCCAGCAACCTGCCCGACTCCGTCAACGCGTACCCGGGACCGTCGGGCCCGTCGGCGGGCCGCCGCC
>NZ_JAALEE010000343.1:2701-12211 GCF_014145265.1 Dietzia sp. CW19
TGGAGGTCCGCACGTTCCCTCTCCTGCGCCGTGAACGCCCCGTCGGGGAGCCCCTCGGCCAGCCGGAGGCCGGTCATGATCCGCTCGAGGTGACGGTCGTCGTCGTGCAGTCGCTCCCCGCCCTCGACCGGGAGGTCCCCGGCGTCGCACGCCGCGGCGTAGCGCGCAGGATGGCGCAGGTTCCACCACCGGGCTCCGGCGACGTGGGAGTGCGCCCCGGGTCCGATCCCCCACCAGTCACCGCCGCGCCAGTACCCCATGTTGTGACGGCAGTAACCCGACTCGTCGGTCGCGAAGTTGGAGACCTCGTACCAGTGGAACCCCGAGCGCGACAGTCGCTCCGCCACCTGTTCGTAGCGGTCGGCCAGCACGTCGTTGACGGTCCCGGGCAGTTCTCCCCGACGGATTCTCCGGGCCAGGGCGGTGCCGTCCTCGACGATGAGCGAGTAGGCGGACACGTGGTCCACCCCTGCGTCGACCACGGCGTCGAGGGTGCGGGCGAGGTCGTCGTCGGTCTCCCCCGGCGTCCCGTAGATCACGTCCAGGTTGACGTGGTCGAACCCGGCTCGGGCGGCCTCGGCGACCGCCTCCTGCGGGCGACCGGGGGTGTGGGCGCGGTCCAGGACGCGCAGGACGTGCGCCGCGGTGGACTGCATCCCCAGCGAGATCCGCGTGTATCCGCCCTCGCGCAGTCGTCCGAAGAACTCCGGGGAGGTGGATTCGGGATTGCTCTCGGTGGTCACCTCGGCTCCGGGCGCGAGCCCGAACGTCGACCGGATCCGATCGAGCATCCCCACCAGAACGTCCGCACCCACCAGCGACGGGGTTCCGCCGCCGACGAAGACGGTGTCGACCTTCGGCGGGGTGCCCGACCCGGCCAGCACCGACGCCGCCCGCTCGATCTCCAGTGCGGCCGCCCGTTCCCAGTCGGCGGGCGAGGTGGCGGACCCGAGTTCCCCGGCCGTGTACGTGTTGAAGTCGCAGTAGCCACAGCGGGACGCGCAGAACGGGACGTGGAGGTAGATCCCGAACGGCGCCCGCGGGTCGCGCGGCGGCGGGGAGAGGGCGAGACCAGCCGGATCGTGGGCCCCGGTCGTCACGCCTGACCGGTCACGCGGTCGCCCCCGGTCTCACCGCCCCCCGACTCGGAGGTCGCGGGGCCCTCGTCCGGAACGGTGGCGGCCGGGGCGCCGTAGGTCGGTGCGGCGGCGTCGGGCCCCGTGGCGGTATCGGGCTCCGGTTCGGACGCGGAAGAGTTGTCTGGTCTGGGCACGGAGCCCACAGTGCCGGATGACGGGTTCGCCGTGCGCTCGACGGGGGTGACGGGCTTGGAACCCGTGGGCTTGTCGGACGTCTTCCGGGCCGAGGTCTTCCTCGCGGCGGCGGTCCTGGAGGCCGTCTTCTCACCGGCTGACGTCGAGGCGGGGGCGGTCCGGCCCGTGGTCTTCTCGGCGGTCGGCTTGGTCGCGGTGGACGTCTTCCTGTGGGCGGTCGACTTCCTGGCGGCTGTCGTCTTGGTGGTGGCCGAGGTCTTCTTCGCGGGAGCCTTCTTCGCTGGAGCCTTTTTCGCCGGGGCCTTCTTCGCGGTCGTCTTCTCCGCGGTCGACGTCTTCGCGGTCGATTTCTTCGCCGGGGCCTTCTTCGCCGGGCGCTGTCGGTCGGAGGCGTTCGTGGCGGCCCCGTCCTTGCTCGCGGACGACTGACGGCCCGCCTTCTTCAGGTCCTTCCGCAACTGCGCCAACTCGGCGGCGGACATCCGCTCCGCCGTGGGGGTCCCGCTCGCCTCGCGCTTCTCGGCGGCCTCGACGAGTTCCTCCATGGCCTCGCTCACCGCGTGGGCCATGGGCCAGGGGTCGGGAACGAGGTCCTTGCACGCGATGAACCCGAAGTGCAGCTCTCCGTCGAGCGACATCACCGTGCAGTTGAGGCCGGCGCCGTGGAACACCGGCCCCATCGGAAGCATCTTCGTGACCCTGGCCCCGAGGAAGTACAGCGGGATGTTCGGACCGGGCACGTTGGAGATGATGAGGTTGTGCACCACCGGGTGGCGCTCGGAGAGCCTCAGGCGCGAGTACATCCGGACCGCGGAACCGAAGACGGACGGCGCCGCGAACTGCGCCCAGTCGGTCAGGAGATTGGCGTCGAGCGCGTCGGTGTGGTCCTTGGCGACGGTGTTGGCGTCCCGGATCGACTCCAGACGCTCGACCGGGTCGTCGATGTCCGTGGCCAGCGACATGAACATGCCCGACACTCGGTTGGTGCCGGGGCGTGACTCCGCGGCGTGCACCGACATCGGGACCATCGCGATGAGGGGCTTCGACGGCAACTCGTCCAGGTCGTCGAGGTAGTTGCGCAGGGCGGTCGAGCAGAGGGCCAGCACGACGTCGTTGACGGTGGTGCCGAAGGCGTTCTTGATCCGCTTGACCTGGTCCAGGTCCACACTGGCGTAGGAGATGGACCGGTGCCCGGTGATGGTGCGGTTGAACGGGGTGCGCGGGGCGGTGAACGGTGCCGGCATGGCGAGACCCTTGCGGGCCCTGTTGATCCACGAGGGAAGGACACCCAGTGTCCCCGGCAACAGCGAGGCCAGACGCCACGGGGTGGCCAGCCGGGACAACGCCCCGCCGACGGCCAGTTCGAGGGCTCCCGAGCCTCCGGCGGTCTCCTGCACCAGTTCCTGGTCGAGGGACGGATCCTCCGGGGTGAGCGAGCACAGCTGGGACATCATGTTGGCGCCCGTGACGCCGTCGACGGTCGAGTGGTGCATCTTGGCGAACACCGCGAACCGTCCGTCGGGCAGCCCCTCGATGACGTACATCTGCCACAGCGGCATCGATCGGTCTATCGGCTGGCTGGCCAGGTGACCGCACAACTCGGCAAGGACCTCGTCACCACCCGGTTCCGGCAGGCCGACCCGGTGGAGGTGGTGGTCGATGTTGAAGTCCTCGGCCTCGACCCACACCGGGTGGTCGATGTTCAGCAGTGAGTCGTGCAACTTGCGCCGGAAACCCGGCATCCCGGTGACCCGGCGGGCGAGTTCCGCGCGCAGCGCGTCGAACGAGTAGCCGCCGTTCATCTCGGACCCGTCGAGGACGATCAACCCGCACACGTGCAGGAGCTGGGCCCTGGTCTCGAAGTAGAGGAAGCTGGCGTCAAGTCCACTCAGGCGCTGCATGGAGGGAGTGTACGTCCGGAGTCCGTCCCGCAGAGTCGGTTCCGCGGACGGCCCGTCCTCACCAGACGTCGAGGATGAGCCACGCGATCACGACGAGCGCGATCAGCAGGATCAGGGCGAGAGTCACACGCGACCGGGGCATCTACAGGACCTCCTTCCCGGTCTCGGGGTCCCCGGCGGCGACGAGCCCCCGGAACCGGTGCACGAGCACATCGGCCACCCGCTCGACGACCACCGCGACCAGGAAGAACAGCGGGACTCCGGCGGCGAGCATGATGAACACCTGCAGGGGGAACGGCAGGGTGGCGAGCCAGAGCTCGACCCTGTCCCAGAACTCGAGGAATGCCGTCACGGATCGATCCTACGACCGGCCGGCGGTGGCGACCTCGCGGCCGCCCACCACCGAACTGTCCAGGCCCCGGCGGCGCAGCAGCGCCGAGGGACTCGGGTCCGCACCGCGCATCGCCCGGTAGGCGTCGAGGAAGTCGATCGCCCCGCCGCGGGACAGGACCTCACGGCGCATCGCGTCCCCCGAGGACCGCTTCAGTCCCCCACGTTCGGCGAACCACTCGGCGGCGTCCGCGTCGAGCACCTCGGCCCAGAAGTAGGAGTAGTAGGCCGCCGAGTACCCGCCGGCGAAGATGTGCTGGAAGTACCGCGACCGGTACCTGGGCTCGACGCCGGGGACGTCCAGTCCCGCCTCGGCCAGCACCCTGGCCTCGAACTCGTCGACATCCGTCACCGCCTCGGCCTCCTCGAGGGTCAGCGAGTGCCAGGCCAGGTCCAGGAGGGCGGCGGCGAGGTACTCGACGGTGGCCTGCCCCTCACCGAAGCGTTCGGCCTCCCGCATCCGCGCGACCAGATCCTCGGCGATCGGCTCCCCCGTCTCCACGTGCCGGGCGTATCGCGCGAGCATCTCCGGCCGGCGCGCCCACATCTCGTTGACCTGTGAGGGGAACTCGACGAAGTCGCGGGGCACCGAGGTCCCGGAGAACACCGGGTACTCCACGTCCGAGAGCAGGCCGTGGAGGGCGTGCCCGAACTCGTGGAACATCGTCGTGACCTCGTCCATGGTGAGCAGCGTCGGCTCACCCGCCGCGGGGCGGGACAGGTTCATGACGTTGACGACGACGGGACGCGAATCCAGGAGCCGGGACTGGTCGCGGAACGAACTCATCCAGGCCCCGCCCCGCTTGGTCGGACGTGCGTAGTAGTCGAGGAGCAGCAGACCGATCCCGGCGTCGGGCTGGTCCCGCTGGTCGTCGAAGACCTCGATCACCCGGACGTCCGGGAGGAATCCGCGCAGGTCCGTCCGCTCGGCGAAGCGCAGGCCGTAGAGCTCGGAGGCCGAGTGCATGACCGCGTCGCGCAGCACGCGCTCGAGCTCGAAGTACGGCCGGACGCGTGCGTCGTCCACCTGGAAGCGGTCGGCGCGCAGCCGCTCGGACTCCCAGGCCCAGTCGGCCGGGTTCAACTCGCGGTCCTCCCCGCCGAGCAGGTCCTTGGCCTCGTTGCGGGCATTGGTGACGGCGGCGTCGACCACGTCGAGCAGCAGACCTCGTGCCGCCTCGGGCGACCCGGCCGTCTCCACGGCGAGTACGTGCTCGGCGTGGGAGCCCAGCCCCAACAGGTGCGCGCGCTCGGCGCGGAGCCGGACGATCTCCAGGACGATCGGGGAGTTGTCGTGCTCCGGGGTCGAACCCCGTCGCAGCGAGGCCTCCATGACCCGCCGCCGCAGACCCTGATGGTCCAGCCACGCGGAGATCGGCTGCACCGTGGGCAGTCCCAGCGGGATGAGCCAACCCTCGCGTCCCGCCTCCGCGGCCGCGGCGGCGAGCGATGAGCGCATGGACGCGGGCAGCCCGGCCAGCTCCGCCTCGTCGGTCACGGGGACGGCGAGCTCGGCGGTGGAGGCGAGCAGGTTCTCCCCGAACGCCGTGGTCAGTTCGGCCAACCGGGTGTCGATCGCCGTCAGCCGCTCGCGGCCCGCCTCGTCGAGTCCCGCACCCGCCCGGAGGAGGTCACGGTGATGCCGACGGATCAGCCGCGCGGTCTCGTCGTCGACCTCCAGCTCCCCCGACTCCAACGCCGAGTGGACGGCGTCGACCCGCGCGTGGAGGCCCTGATCGGTCATGACGGCCGAGCCGTGGGCGGCCAGGAGCGGCGAGACCACCCGGTCCACGTCGAGCCGGGCGGGCGTCGCATCCGGACCGAGGAGCCCGTAGAACACCGACAGGACCCGGTGGAGCGCCCGGCCCGACCGCTCGAGGGCGATGACCGTGTTGGCGACGGACGGCGGTTCCGGGTTGGCCACGATCGCCGCGACCTCGGCCGCGTGGTCGTCGATCGCCGTCCGGATGGCCGGCTCCAGTTCCGCCTCGTCGATCGCCGCGAAGTCGGGCAACCCGTACGGCAACGGCGACTCGTCGAGCAGCGGGTGGCGGCCGGGTTCGGGGCTCGGGAGGGTCATGGGGGCGAGTCTACGTCGGCTCCGCGGGACGCCTCACGTCCACTGGGCCACCGTGTCCCACGCCAACTTGACCGCCAGGATGCCGATGACCACGAGGAACACCACCCGGATGAACTCGTTGCCGTGTCGCATCGCCATCCGCGCGCCGATGAACCCCCCGGTGAGGTTGGCCACCGCCATACAGCCACCGATGAGCCACAGCACCTCGCCGTGGATGCCGAACACCAGGATCGAGGCGATGTTGGTGGTGAGGTTGGCGAGCTTGGCCGCCACGGTCCCCTGCAGGAAGCCGAAGCCCAGGAACGCGACGATCGCGATCACGAAGAACGACCCGGTCCCCGGACCCAGGACCCCGTCGTAGAACCCGATCAGCAGACCGATCAGCGCCGATCGCCAGATGCGCGCCCACCCGGTGTACCGGTTCTCGTGGGTGCGACCCATGGTGGGCCGGAACCACGTGTAGGCGCCCACCACGATGACGGCCACCAGGACGACCGGCGTGAGCAGGTCCCTCGGGATGAACCTGGCGACCGACGAGCCGGCGGCCGACCCGGCGAACGCCGCGACCACCAGCGGGAGCACCATCCCGATCGGCACCCGGATCCGGCGCAGGTAGGTCAGGGAGGAGACCAGCGTCCCGGCGACCGAGGAGAGTTTGTTGGTCCCGAGGATCTCCGGGGTCGAGGCATCCGCGGGCAGTCCGAGCACCAGCGCCGGGAGCTGGATGAGTCCTCCCCCGCCGACCACCGAGTCGACCCAGCCGGCGACGAACGCGGCCAGCACGAGCGCGGCCAGGACCCACACGGAGACCCCCACCGCCGGGGACGCGGCCAGACCCGCGAATGACTGAGGCATACCGATCACTGTGCTGTAATCGGTTTGTGTATATCAACCCTTACGGGGCCGATCCGGTGACCCTCGCCGCCGACCTGGCGAACCGCCGCCCCCGCACCACCCGCGAACTGGTGGACCGCTGCCGCGAATCGGGGGTGACCATCGACCGGGGGGCGTGTGACGAGGACCTCGAGGAGGTGCTGACGTTTCTCGACGACTGGCTCGTCGTCGTCGACACCACCGACCCCCGCGGGCGGGCCGACGCCCTCAACGCCCTGCTCGCCGACCACTCGGCGCCGCCACGCCTGACCGACCACGACGGCCACTGGCACGTGCACTACCGCGCGGACGACGTCTCGTTCGCCCGGCTGCTCACCGCCATGTTCTCCGTGGGCACCGCACTCCACCTGACCTCACGCGGCATCGACCGTCTGGCACGGTGTGCGGCCGACGACTGCGCGGACGTCTTCGCCGACACCACCCGCAACGGACGCAAGCGGTACTGCTCGACCCGCTGCACCAACCGGTCCGCCGTGCGGCGCCACAGGGCGAGGCACTGAGCGCGTCGGCCCGACGGCAGCGCGCGGGCGGCGTCGGTCGCTACTTCTTGTCCGCGCTCGACTCCGCGGACAGTGCCGCGACAAAGGCCTCCTGGGGCACGTCCACGCGGCCGATCGACTTCATGCGCTTCTTGCCCTCCTTCTGCTTCTCGAGCAGCTTGCGCTTGCGGCTGATGTCGCCGCCGTAGCACTTGGACAGCACGTCCTTGCGGATGGCGCGGATGTTCTCGCGGGAGATGATCTTCGCGCCGATGGCCGCCTGGATGGGCACCTCGTACTGCTGACGCGGGATGAGTTCCTTGAGCTTGCCCGTCATCTTGTTGCCGTAGGCCTGCGCGTAGTCCCGGTGCACGATCGCGGAGAACGCGTCCACGGCCTCGCCCTGCAGCAGGATGTCGACCTTGACCAGGTCGGACGCCTGCTCACCGGCCTCCTCGTAGTCCATCGACGCGTATCCCTTGGTGCGGGACTTGAGCGAGTCGAAGAAGTCGAAGATGATCTCGCCCATCGGCATGACGTAGCGCAGCTCCACGCGGGTCTCGGACAGGTAGTCCATGCCCTTCATCTCGCCGCGCTTGGACTGGCACAGCTCCATGACGGTGCCCACGAACTCGCTGGGCACGATGATCGTGCACTTGACGATCGGCTCGAAGATCTCGCGGTGCTTGCCCTCGGGCCAGTACGACGGGTTGGTGACCTGGTGCTCGCTTCCGTCCTCGGCGACCACGCGGTACACCACGTTCGGTGCGGTGGAGATGAGGGCGAGGTTGAACTCCCGCTCCAACCGGTCCCGGGTGATCTCCATATGCAGCAGACCCAGGAAACCGCAGCGGAAGCCGAAGCCGAGTGCGACCGAGGTCTCCGGCTCGTAGTCGAGCGAGGCGTCGTTGAGCTGCAGCTTGTCCAGGGCGTCGCGCAGGACCGGGTAGTCGGACCCGTCGATCGGGTACAGCCCGGAGAACACCATGGGATTGGGCTCTTTGTATCCCGCGAGGGCCTCCTCCGCCCCGCCGCGACCGCTGGTGATCGTGTCACCGACCTTGGACTGACGGACGTCCTTGACCCCGGTGATGAGGTACCCGACCTCGCCCGGGCCCAGCCCCTTGGTCACCTTGGGTTCCGGCGAGATGATCCCGACCTCGAGCGCCTCGTGCGTCGACCCCGTCGACATCATCTTGACCTTCTCGCGCGGATTCAGCGTGCCGTCGAACACCCGGACGTAGGTGACCACGCCGCGGTAGGTGTCGTAGACCGAGTCGAAGATCATCGCGCGGGCCGGGGCGTCCGGGTCACCCACGGGCGCCGGGATCACGTCACACACCCTGTCCAGCAGTTCCTCGACGCCCACGCCCGTCTTGCCGGAGACCCGCAGGACGTCGTCCGGCTCGCAGCCGATGATGTGGGAGATCTCCTCGGCGAACCGATCGGGGTCCGCGGCCGGGAGGTCGATCTTGTTGAGCACCGGGATGATCTCGAGGTCGTTCTCCATGGCCAGGTACAGGTTGGCCAGCGTCTGCGCCTCGATGCCCTGCGCGGCGTCCACAAGGAGGATCGCGCCCTCGCACGCCTCGAGAGCACGGGAGACCTCGTAGGTGAAGTCCACGTGGCCCGGGGTGTCGATCATGTGCAGCACGATCTCCTCACCCTCGTGGGCACCGGAGCGCGGCACCCAGGGCAGGCGGACGTTCTGCGCCTTGATGGTGATGCCGCGCTCGCGCTCGATGTCCATGCGATCGAGGTACTGGGCCCGCATGAGCCGCTCCTCGACCACACCGGTGATCTGCAGCATGCGGTCGGCCAGCGTCGACTTGCCGTGGTCGATGTGCGCGATGATGCAGAAGTTCCTGATCCTGGCCGGATCGGTGAACGTCGTCTCTGCGAAGTTGGGAATCTCGATCACTCCTGGAGGCGGGCCCGGGCGTGGCGGGGTGCGGTCCGACCGGGCGATCATCCCATTGTCACACGCGCGGACTCCGGATACGCATCACGTACCGCCCCGTGGGGATCGCGTCGACCGTGCCGTCGTCGAGGAACCGGGCCGTCGAAGCGGTCATGGCCTGGATGTTGGCGCTCATCCTCTCGTCACTGCCCCGGGAGTCGAAGAACACCCCGAGGTCCCGGGTCGCCTCGATCGGGAACACCTCCTCGACGATCCCCGCGATCTCCGGCGCTCCCTCGGTCAGTGCGCGGACCACCACGTGCTGGGTGTAGGCGGTGGTGGACTGCGTCTCGATCGCCACCGGCGTGTGCTCCTCGAGCCAGACGCGCAGCCACTCGTCGCGCTCCAGCCGACCGGGCCGGCGCAGGAAGGCCAGGTTGGCCATCCCGGGACACCTCCCGTCCTCCCCCGGCTCCGGAACGCGGAGCGGCTGCGATTCGGTCACCGACCACGCGGAGACCGGGCCGAGCTCGCGAAGGGCATCGAGGACGCCGGCGCATGCGGCGCCCGAGGCCACCGGCACCCGCGCGCG
>NZ_JAALEE010000344.1:0-1496 GCF_014145265.1 Dietzia sp. CW19
CGCGGTGGCCGCATCCGTCAGCAGCGTGGCCCGGTCGGGGTCGCCCGACGCGATCGCCTGTGCGGCGCCGGCGTCCAGGACCCGGGCGCCCACCTCGAACTCGTTGCCCAGGACGTCGGCGCCCTGGCCGGCGTCCATCTTCTTGACGATGCCGCTGTTCCACGTGGCGAACGGATCCGACCAGGCCTCGACACGGAACGACCACATCCCGGGGGCGTCGGTGGTGAGCAGCGCGTGGACGGTGTCCGCCTCCACCCCGGGGGACATGGTCGTCCGGGAGGAGGCCCCACCGGGACGGCGGACCACCAGGCTCGCCGACAGCGCGTCGTGGCCCTCCCGCCACACGGTCGCCGAGATCGGCACCACCTCACCCACGACCGACTTGGCGGGGAACCTCCCGCAGGAGACCAGGGGGCGGACCTCGTCGATGGCCAGACGGTCGTTCACGTCGGTGCTCCTCTCGGCTGCGGGCTCCGGGGTGCGGACGCCTCTACGCACACGACGCTATCGAAGCGGGCGTCGATCGGGGAGGGGCGTCGCGCCGGTGTTCACGCGCACGAGCCGTGTTCCTCGCCACCCGGCCACCGGATAGGGGGTTAGATGGGGTCCGTGAGAACGCCTATCGAGACCGATCCCGACCTCGTCCTGGACCTGACCGACGTCTCGCTCCGGAGGGACGGGCGGACGCTGGTGGGCCCCGTCACCTGGCAGGTCGAGTTGGACGAGCGGTGGGTCGTCCTGGGCCCCAACGGTGCGGGCAAGACCTCGCTGCTCCGGATCGCCTCGGCGCTCGAGTACCCGAGCACCGGTTCGGCGGTGATCCTGGGGGAGCAACTGGGTCGCACCGAGGTCACCGAGCTCCGCAGCCGGGTGGGCCTGTCGTCCGCGGCGGTGGCCGGCCGGATCCCCGGCGACGAGGTGGTCAAGGACCTGGTGGTCTCCGCCGGGTACGCCGTGCTGGGCCGGTGGCGGGAGGCGTACGACCAGGCCGACTTCGACCGCGCGGCGGACACGCTGGAGATGATCGGCGGAGAGCACCTGGCCGACCGGACCTGGGGGACCCTCTCGGAGGGTGAGCGCAAGCGGGTGCTGATCGCCCGCGCGATGATGACCGACCCGGAGCTGCTCCTGCTCGACGAGCCGGGGGCGGGGCTGGACCTGGGGGGCCGGGAGGATCTGGTCGCCCGTCTGGCGGACATGGCCCTCGACCCCGACGCGCCCGCCACCGTCCTGGTGACCCACCACGTGGAGGAGATACCCCCGGGTTTCACCCACGCGATGCTCCTCGCGGAGGGAGGGGTCACGGCCACCGGCCTGATCGACGACGTGATCACCTCGGAGAACCTCAGCACCGCGTTCGCGCAGTCGATCGTCGTCGACGCGATCGACGGGCGGTTCTTCGCGCGCCGGGCGCGTCGGTCCGGCCGACACCGGCGGCCGTGAACCGCACAGTCGACCCCGTGGCGACCCCGCCCGGGCCCGTCCCCGTCCGTGAG
>NZ_JAALEE010000345.1:0-3518 GCF_014145265.1 Dietzia sp. CW19
ACCTCCACCACCGGCCGGCCGTCGACCGCGCTCGTCCGCGCCTCCACGGCGCGGCCGCGGAGGGGTCGGCCCTCCTCCGGGGCCCGGGTGACCAGCGACCATCCGGTGGCGGGGTCCGATCCGCGAGCTACGCGAACGGTGGGGAGTGGACGCGAGGGGACCTCGGACATCGGGAGAACCTTCCGTGGAACCGAATCGACGCACCCGCCGCGTGGGCCGGGTGCGTCGATTCGCCAGAGCAGGGGACGATCAGGAGATGGCCTGGGTCAACTCCGCGCCGAGCGACTTCGCCTCGTCGGGGGTCAACTCCACGACGAGGCGTCCGCCACCCTCGAGAGGGACGCGCATGACGATCCCGCGGCCCTCCTTGGCCGCTTCCATCGGTCCGTCACCGGTCCTGGGCTTCATAGCCGCCATCGGGTCGATTCCCTTCGTCCTTGGCAGTGGGCCGCGTCCTGTGAGGACGGCCGGGCCCACGTGCGGTATCGCTGAGTGGATGTTGCCGATTCTAGCGCGTCACACCGTGCCCGGACGCGGGAGCGCGTTCTGGGTCCGCCCCGTCGGAGGACTCCCCGACGTTTCCCTCCCCGGCGAGTCGCGCGCGGAGCCTGTCGATCTCCGTCGCCGCCTCCTCGAGCGCCCAGTCGACCTCCGACATCGTGTACCCCCGCGCGGACATCCCGAATCGGACCGATCGCAGATCGTCGCCGGTGAGCGGCCCTTCGGGCAGCATCGTGACCGTGTGTCCCCGCGCCACCGCCGGCAGCGGTTCCGAACGGCCGAAGACCACGATCGACAGGGCGTAGAGCGCCGCCGCCACGATCAGGGTGACCACCACATAGATGACGATGGTGAGCATGCGCGGGAGCCTCTCTCTGGTCCGGGCCGGGCCTCCAGTCTGGCACACGCCTCGCGGCGGTGGACCCGCCCGAGTCAGGCGAGCCCGCGGACCGTTCGCGCAGGTGGGCGGGTTCCCAAGATGGAGGCCACCATCTCCACCGAGCGGCGCGTCGCACGCACGTCGTGGGTGCGGAACACGCGGGCGCCCATCATCGCCGCGACGGAGGTCGCCGCCAGGGTGCCCTCGGCGCGGTCGTCGATTCCCGCGTCCAGGGTCTCGCCGATGAAGTCCTTGTTGCTCAG
The DNA here is from genome assembly GCF_014145265.1 of Dietzia sp. CW19. Lineage (NCBI taxonomy): Bacteria > Bacillati > Actinomycetota > Actinomycetes > Mycobacteriales > Dietziaceae > Dietzia > Dietzia sp. CW19. The sequence goes on from NZ_JAALEE010000345.1 coordinate 1,144, forward strand.
CGCCATCAGGACGGGATGACCGAGGGCCACGATCTCGTCCATCCGCCGCAGGAGCTCGAGACCGTGGAAGGTGTTCTTGCCGAAGTCGTGGGTGGGGTCGACCAGTATCCCGTCCTCGGGGACCCCGGCGGCGAGGGCCCGTTCGGCGGCAGCGGACAGTTCCGAGACCACGTCGAGGACGACGTCGGGGTATCCCACCCGGAAGGGCCGGGTGCGCGGGACCGCACCCCCGGTGTGGGAGCACACGAACCCCGCCCCCGCCTCGCCGGCGGCGGTCAGCACCTCGGGATCGTGCCCCGCCCAGGTGTCGTTGACCAGATCGGCGCCGGCGGACAGGGCGCTGCGGGCGACCGAGCCGCGCCAGGTGTCCACGGAGATGACCACGCCCGGGTGTCTGTCCCGGACCGCCTCGATGAAGGGCACCACCCGCCGGAGCTCCTCCCGGGCGTCCACCAGCTCGCCGGGACCGGCCTTGACCCCACCGATGTCGAGGATGTCCGCGCCGTCCTCCACGCACCGGTCGACCCGGTTCATCGCCGCCACGTCGGTGAAGCTCGCTCCACGGTCGTAGAAGGAGTCCGGCGTGCGGTTGACGATCGCCATCACCAGAGGTCGGTCCACCGGGACGGGGCGCCCGCAGAGCGTCGGAGGCGGCGTCGCGCCCGGTGGCGTCACCGCCGGCCTCCGCAGGCGTCGAGCGCCGCCTCCAGGTCGTCACACACCACGAGGCTGTCGAACGCCTGCGGCTTGACCAGCCCGGACTCGACGAGCCCGCCGACCCAGTCCAACAGCGGTCGGTAGAAGCCGATCGGGTCGTAGAGCACGACCGGCTTGTGGTGGAACCCGAGCGAGGCGGAGGTCCACACCTCGAACATCTCCTCCATCGTGCCGATCCCCCCGGGCAGGGTGAGGAACGCGTCCGAGCGCTCCTCCATCTCGCGTTTGCGTTCCCTCATCGTGGTGACCACCACCAGGTCGTCCGCAGCGGTGTCGGCCACCTCACGCACCCGGAGCCCCTCGGGGATGACGCCGACGGTCCGGGCTCCGCCGTCCCGCGCCGCCTCGGCGACCGCGCCCATCATGGACACGTTGCCGCCGCCGGAGACCAGAGACCATCCACGATGGGCGATCCCGTTGCCGACCTCGGTGGCGATCTGCAGCAGCCCGGGGTCGTGGGTCGAGGAGGCGCAGTAGACGCAGACCCGACGGCCGGGAACCGGTGCCATCAACGCTCGACCCCCCGGTGTTCCTCGCCGTACAGGTCTTCACGCTGTTCGGCGGTCAGCGCGGCCCGGTGGTGCGCCTCGCGGATGTACTCCACCGTCTCGGCCACGGAGTCGGTGACCAGGAACAGGTCGAGGTCGGACGCCGAGATCATCCCCTGCTCGACCAGGGTTCCCCGGATCCAGTCCACCAGTGGGGTCCAGAAATCCACTCCCAGCAGGACGATCGGGAACCGGGTGATCTTGTCGGTCTGGACCAGGGTGATGGCCTCGAAGAACTCGTCCAGGGTGCCGAAGCCACCCGGGGTACAGACGAACGCCTGCGTGTATTTGACGAACATCGTCTTGCGGACGAAGAAGTAGCGGAAGTGCAGCCCCAGGTCCACCCAGCGGTTGATCCCCTGTTCCATGGGCAGCTCGATCCCCAGGCCCACGGACTCACCGTCCGCCTCCCATGCGCCCTTGTTGGCCGCCTCCATCTGACCCGGTCCGCCGCCCGTGACCACCGCGTAACCCGCCTCCGCGAGCGCCCGCCCCAGCTCCACCGCCTGTTCGTAGGCGGGATCACCCGGGCGGGTCCGCGCGGACCCGAAGACGCTCACCGCGTCGGGCAGCTCCGCGAGCGCGCCGAACCCGTTGACGAACTCGCTCTGGATGCGCAGGACCCGCCACGGGTCGGTGTGCAACCAGTCGGTGTCCTGGTTGGTGTCCAACAGCCGTTGGTCGGTGGTCGTGCGATCGCCGCCCTTGTCCCGTCGCAGGAGGAGCGGGCCGCGCAGGTGTACTGAATCGTTCGGTGCCATCAGAGGTGGTCTCCTACTGGGGTGGGGTCCGGGCTCGTGATGTCCGGGCTCGCGGGGTCCGGGGTCGTATCAGGTCCGGGCCGTGTCGGGCGCGGGTCGTGTCGGGTCGGGGTCAGCCGGAGGTGGTGAGGTAGGCGCGGAGTACCTCGGCCACCTCGGTGATCTGGGTGGCCGGGCAGTGCTCGTCCCGTGTGTGCGCCAGGCCGGGGTCACCCGGACCCAGATTGACAGCCGGGACGCCCAGGGCGGCGAACCGTGACACGTCGGTCCATCCGTACTTGGCCCGTACCCGTCCGCCCGCCGCCCGCACCAGCTCGGCCGCGGCCGGGGCGCCGAGGCCGGGCAGTGC
>NZ_JAALEE010000346.1:0-3098 GCF_014145265.1 Dietzia sp. CW19
TCACCCCGAGCACGCGGTGCTGGCCTGGACCGACCCGCAGCACCCCAGCCGGACGCTGCGCCAGCTGTACCGCGGCGGCTGGTCGGGGTGGGCCGACAGCCCCAGCACCCGCGAGGAGTCGTTCCGTCTGGCGGACCTCGACGCCGCCCTGATCGCGCCGGTGGTCGCCGGCGCGGCGGAGACCCTCGGGATCGACGGCGAGGCCGGGGCCTTCCTCAGCGTCTCGGCGGACGACGCCGGGCGACCGAGCTACACCGTCCACGTGAGCAACGACGTCCACCAGAACGGCTTCCTCGTGGTGGACCACGCCGGCGAGCCGGTGCGCGTCAACCCGCCCCGCTGACCGACCGGCGGAACCCCTCGGCCGCCCCTCCCGCGGACCGTCCCGCCGGTGATCAGTCCATCAACCGGCTCAGTGACTCTATCTCCTCCACCGAGCGGGCCGTCACCACGAGCATGGTCACACCCGCGGCCTCCCACTCGGCGATCTGCGACCGCACCGAGTCCTCGTCGCCGATGATCGCGGTGGCCTCGACCATCTCGTCCGGGACCGCCGCCGCGGCCTCCTCCTTGCGCCCGGAGCGGAACAGCTCGGTGATGCGGTCGACGTCGTCGGCGAAGCCCATCCGGCGGAACGCCTCGGCGTGGAAGTTCTTCTCCTCCGCGCCCATGCCGCCGGCGTAGAGCGCGGTGAACGGCTTGTACGCGTCGAGGACCGCGCGCCGATCCTGCGTTATGTGAAGCTGGCACAGGAACGCCACCTCGAAGTCCTCCCGGGTCCGCCGTGCGCCGGGTCGGGCGAAGCCCTCGTCGAGCCACGCGTTGAACTCGTGGGCCGTGCGGGGCGAGGCCAGGAAGCCGAGCCATCCGTCGGCGATCTCGGCGGCGAGTGCGACGTTCTTGGGCCCCTCGGCGCCCAGCCAGATGGGCACGTCCTCACGCAGCGGGTGCAGGATCGACTTGAGAGGCTTACCCAACCCGGAGGCGTCCGGTCCCTGGTAGGGCAGGGCGTACGCCGGACCGTCGGAGGTCACGGGGGCCTCGCGGCGGAGCACCGCGCGGATGATGTCGATGTACTCCCGCGTCCGGGCCAGCGGCTTGGCGAACGGCTGGCCGTACCAACCCTCCACCACCTGCGGACCGGAGACGCCCAGACCCAGGCAGAACCGGCCGCCGGAGAGGTGATCCAGGGTCATGGTGCTCATCGCGGTGGCCGTGGGCGTCCGGGCGGACAGCTGCACCACCGCCGTGGACAAGCGGATGCGTTCGGTGAGCGAGCCGTACCAGGCGAGCGGGGTGAACGCGTCCGAACCCCAGGCCTCGGCGGTGAAGACGGTGTCGAACCCCGCCCTGTCCGCGGCCACCACGAGGTCGGCGTGGGTGGTGGGCGGCTGGGCGCCCCAGTATCCGAGCTGCAAGGCGAATTTCATGGGGACCAGTGTGACCCAGACCGCCCCACGACGGTGTCCGGCTCACGAAAAGTCACACACGGCTCAGTGGAACGTGTTCTACTTGTGGCGTGACATCCAGAGAGATCGTTGTCGACATCACCCCGCCCGACGAGGCCGTGCTCGAGGCCCCGCTCGCCCCGTCCTTCGACTACACGCGGTCGACCGGACCGGTCCTGGGCGCGTTCTTCACCGGCCTGCGCGACCGCCGACTCGTGGGGGTCCGCGACTCCCGCGGCGCCGTGCACCTGCCGCCGGTGGAGTTCGACCCCCACACGCACGAGGCCCTGACGGACTTCGTCGAGGTGGGCTCCGGGACCGGGATCGACGGCGTCGTCGTCGTCTGGACCTGGGTTCCCGAACCCACCGACGTCAACCCGCTCGACTCGCCGTTCGCCTGGGCCCTGGTCCGGTTCGACGGCGCCGACACCGCCATCCTGCTGCCCCTCGCCGCCGACGGCCCCGAGGACGTGAGCTCGGGGATGCGCGTGCGGCTACGGTGGTCCGCCGAGCGGACCGGGACCATCCACGACATCGCGTGCGTGGTCCCCGTGGACGTGGCGGGTGGGGACGACCCGGGCGGCACCGATCAGGGCGACGACGACGAGGTCCCGCAGCCCTCCGGGGACGAGCCCGTCACCATGGTCGTCACCCCGATCGGGCTCTCGGTGACCCACACCGCGGGTCCCGCCGAGAGCGAGTTCCTCCGGGCCATCGTGCAGGGCCGTGTACTAGGGCGGCGCCGCTCCAACGGACCCGAGGTCTACGTCCCGCCGCGCGATTACTGCCCCTCCGACGGGGTGGCCATGGGCGAGTACGTGGAGGTCTCCGGCGTCGGCACCGTCACCACGTTCGGCATCGTCAACGTGCCGTTCGCCGGCCAGGAGATCACGCCCCCGTACGTCACCGCGTACATCCTCCTGGACGGGTCCGACGTCCCCATCCAGCACCTGGTTCTCGGCTGCGAGGCCTCCGAGGTGCGCATGGGTATGCGGGTGCGCGCGGTCTGGACACCCGAGGCCGACCGCCCTGCCTCGATGAAGGCCATCACGCACTTCGAGCCGACCGGCGATCCCGACGCCGACCCCGACACCTACGCCGATCACCTGTAGAGGACACCCGTGACCCCCACCGCACCCCGGGACGTGGCCGTCGTCGGTTTCGCCCACGCCCGACACACAGAGTCCACCTTCGGCACCACCAACGGTGTCGAGATGCTCGCGCCCGTCTTCGCCGAGTGTTACCGGCAGACCGGGCTGGACCGGACCGACATCGAGTTCTGGTGCTCCGGCTCCTCGGACTACCTCGCCGGCCGGGCCTTCTCCTTCATCTCCGCCGTCGACACCATCGGCGCGTTCCCCCCCATCTGCGAGTCGCACGTGGAGATGGACGCCGCCTGGGCGTTCTTCGAGGCCTACCTCAAGATCGCCACAGGCCAGGCCGACACCGCGTTGGTCTACGGGTTCGGCAAGGCCTCGGCGAGCACCGACCTCGACTCGGCGCTGGCGCTGCAGCTCGACCCGTACACCGTGGCCCCGCTGTGGCCCGGCCGCCACCACATGGCCGCGTTGCAGGCCCGCGCGGGGATCGACGCGGGCAAGTGGTCCGAGGGCGAGATGGCCTCGGTGGCCGCCCGCGCCACCGGCAGGG
>NZ_JAALEE010000347.1:0-2509 GCF_014145265.1 Dietzia sp. CW19
GGCCGCGGTGGTGGTCCCGGGCCACGGCACCGTCGACCGCGTCCTGGAACGCCTGTCCGAGGCGGAGGTCCCGGCCACCGCCGCCCCGGCGGGATCCGAGCCCGCCCCCGGCGTGGTGTCGGTCTACGAGGCGATCCTGCACGGGGGGTTCGCCCTGTCGGGGGACTCCGGGGAGCAGGGGGACCACCTCGTCGTCGTCTCCGAGACCGACCTCACCGGCAACCGACTCGGCGCCACCGCGCGCCCCAAGGCGCGCCACGCCAAGCGACGCAACCAGGTGGACCCGCTCGCACTCAAGGCCGGCGACTGGGTGGTGCACGACCAGCACGGCATCGGCCGGTTCGTGGAGATGGTCGAGCGGCAGGTGCGCGGCGGGGACGGTTCGAGCCGCCGCGAGTACGTGGTGATCGAGTACGCCCCCGGCAAGCGCGGGGGCGCCGGCGACCGCCTGTTCGTGCCCATGGAATCCCTCGGGCAGCTCAGCCGCTACGTGGGCGGGGAGGCCCCGACGCTGAGCAAGATGGGCGGCGCCGACTGGCAGAACACCAAGCGCAAGGCCCGCAAGGCGGTCCGGGAGATCGCCACCGAGCTGGTGCAGCTCTACGCCAAGCGGCAGTCCGCCCCGGGCCGAGCGTTCGGCCCCGACACCCCCTGGCAGCGGGAGATGGAGGACGCGTTCCCGTTCACCGAGACCGTCGACCAGCTCACGGCGATCGAGGAGGTCAAGGGGGACATGGAGAAGACCGCCCCCATGGACCGCGTGGTGGTGGGCGACGTGGGCTACGGCAAGACCGAGGTGGCCGTGCGGGCGGCGTTCAAGGCCGTGCAGGACGGCACCCAGGTCGCGGTGCTGGTGCCCACCACGCTGCTCGCGCAGCAGCACCAGGCGACCTTCGTCGAGCGCATGACCGGGTTCCCCGTGACCGTCAAGGGGCTCAGCCGGTTCACCTCCGACGCCGAGGCCAAGGAGGTGCTCAAGGGACTGGCCGACGGCACCGTGGACGTGGTGATCGGCACCCACCGGCTGCTGGCCACCGCGGTGCACTGGAAGAACCTGGGGCTGGTGGTGGTGGACGAGGAGCAGCGCTTCGGTGTGGAGCACAAGGAGCACATCACCTCGCTGCGCACCCACGTGGACGTGCTGACCATGTCCGCGACGCCCATCCCGCGGACGCTGGAGATGTCGCTGGCCGGGATCCGCGAGATGAGCCAGATCCTCACCCCGCCCGAGGAGCGGCTACCCGTGCTCACGTACGTGGGCGCGCACTCGGACAAGCACGTCGCCGCCGCGATCCGCCGCGAGCTGCTGCGTGAGGGGCAGGTGTTCTACGTGCACAACCGGGTGCGGACCATCGACGCCACCGCGGCGAAGATCCGCGACCTGGTGCCCGAGGCGCGCGTGGTGGTGGCCCACGGGCAGATGGGGGAGGAGCAGCTCGAGCAGACCGTCGGCGGGTTCTGGAACCGCGACTACGACGTGCTGGTGTGTACGACCATCGTCGAGACCGGCCTGGACATCTCCAACGCCAACACCCTGATCGTGGACCGCTCCGACCAGCTGGGTCTGTCGCAGATGCACCAGTTGCGCGGGCGCGTGGGCCGGTCCCGCGAGCGCGGCTACGCCTACTTCCTCTACGACCCGGAGAAGCCGCTCACCGAGACCGCGTACGACCGGTTGGCCACCATCGCCCAGAACAACGACCTGGGCGCGGGCATGGCCGTGGCCATGAAGGACCTCGAGCTGCGCGGCGCCGGCAACGTGCTGGGCGCCGAGCAGTCCGGCCACATCGCCGGCGTCGGCTTCGACCTCTACATCCGTCTGGTGGGCGAGGCCGTGGAGGCCTACCGCGCGATCGCCGACGGCGAGACCGTGGAGGTCGAGGAGGAGGTGGGCGAGATCCGCATCGAGTTGCCGGTCGACGCCTACATCCCGGTCGAGTACGTCGACGGCGACCGACTGCGTCTCGAGGCGTACCGCAAGCTCTCCCAGGCGCGGGCGCCCGAGGACATCGACGCGGTGGTCGAGGAACTGGTGGACCGCTACGGCCCCATGCCCGCCGAGGCCCGGCGCGTGGTGTCGGTGTCCCGGCTGCGGCTCGTGTGCCAGAAGTACAAGGTGCGGGAGATCGTGCTGGCCGGCTCCCGCCTGCGCGTGGGCCCGCTCGATCTGCTCGACTCCCAGCAGATCCGGCTCAAGCGCATGTACCCGGCCGCGCAGTACCGGGCCACGCAGAAGACCGTGCTGCTCCCGCTGCCCAAGGCGGCAGGCGCGCGTGCCGGTGCGGGCGCGGAGAAGGCGCGCGACGACGAGATGCTGCAGTACGCCGCCGACTTCCTCACCGCCATGGCCGGGGATCCGGAGGGCTCGCACCCGGTGATCCAGCCGGAGTTGGTGTCGGTGTGAGTCCCGAGTCCGAGCCCGAGCCCGAGCCCGGCGCACATCGAAAAGAGCGTTCCGCACACATCCACTCGGCCGATGTGACGGAAACGCTCTTTTTGACGGGCCCAG
>NZ_JAALEE010000348.1:0-2070 GCF_014145265.1 Dietzia sp. CW19
ACAGATCGACGGCGCCGGCGAGGGACGCCGCGAGCTTCTGCTCGGAGGCGGACGGGGGTCGGTTACCTGGTCTCGTCACGCCTTCGATCCTGCCACGGCCGGTCCGATCGGGTGTCAGCTGGTCGCGGGCACGCGGATCAACAGCGCGTCACCCTGTCCGCCGCCGCCGCAGAGGGCCGCCGCCCCGAGGCCACCGCCGCGGCGGGCCAGCTCCAGTGCGAGGGTCAGGACGACGCGGTTGCCCGACACCCCGATCGGGTGCCCGATCGAGATGGCGCCACCGTTGACGTTGACCTTGTCGGGGCTCACGCCCAGGACCTTGGTCGAGTGCAGACCGACCGAGGCGAAGGCCTCGTTGAACTCGAACAGGTCGATGGAGTCGACCTCGACGTCCGAACGACGACAGGCGTCGAGGACCGCGTCGGCGGGCTGGTGCTGCAGGGTCGAGTCCGGGCCGGCGACGGTGCCGTAGCCGACGATCTCGGCCAGCACCGGCCACCCCTCGGCCTCCGCACGGGCGGCGGTGGTGACGATGACGGCGGAGGCGCCGTCGGAGATCTGGGAGGAGGATCCCGCGGTGATGGTCCCGTCCTTCGCGAACGCGGGCCTGAGCTTGCCCATCGACTCGGCGGTCGACTCGGCGCGAACACCCTCGTCGGTCTCCACGACCGTGTCGCCCTTGCGGCCCTTCACCGTCACGGGGACCACCTCGTCCGCGAACCGACCCTCGGCCCACGCGGCCGCGGCGCGCTGGTGGGAGACGGCCGCGAACTCGTCCTGGTGCTCGCGGGTGATCTCCAACTCGGCGTTGCGCGCTTCGGTGAGCGCGCCCATCGGCTGGTCGGTGGGCACGTCGTGCAGGCCGTCGTAGGCCATGTGGTCCAGGACCTCGATGGAACCGTACTTGTACCCGGCACGGCTCTTGGGCAGCAGGTGGGGCGCCTGGGACATCGACTCCTGGCCGCCCGCCACGACGACCTCGGAGTATCCGGCGCGGATCGCCTGGTCCGCCAGCGCGATGGCCGTCAGGCCGGACAGGCACATCTTGTTGATGCTCAGCGCGTCCACCCGCTGGGGGATACCGGCGGCCAGCGACGCCTGACGCGCGGGCATCTGCCCGTTCCCGGCGGACAGCACCTGACCCATGATCACCTGATCGACGGCCTCGGCGGGCACGCCGCCGCGCTCGAGAGCCCCGCGGATGGCGATCCCGCCCAGTTCGGGGGCGGACAGGGAGGACAGACCGCCCTGGAGACGGCCGAACGGGGTGCGGGCCCCGGAGACGATGACGGTGCGGGTGGAGTCGGCGGACATTGCGGACCTTCCATTCGAGGGGCTGTACGTGTACACGCCAAACTACCGTCTGCCGTCACCGACTACCGTGGTCCCCATGACCACTACCCCAGCCGGCCAGCCCCTGCTCCCCGCCGAACTCGTCGTGGCGATCGACCACGTCGGAGTGGCGGTTCCCGACTTCGACGCCGCCGTGTCCTGGTACCGGGACAACCTCGGGATGGAGAACCTCCACGAGGAGGTCAACGAGGAGCAGGGAGTACGCGAGGCCATGCTGGGGTCGCCCGGCCGACCGGACGGAAGCGCCCTCCTCCAGGTGCTCGCCCCCCTCGACGAGTCGTCGACGATCGCCAAGTACCTGGATCGCAACGGCCCGGGCATCCAGCAGATGGCGGTCCGGGTGACCGACATCGAGGCCATCACCGAGCACCTCACCGGACGCGGTGTGCGGGTGCTGTACCCGGAACCGAAGAGAGGCACGGCGGGTTCACGGATCAACTTCGTGCACCCCAAGGACGCCGGGGGCGTGCTCCTGGAACTGGTCGAGCCGGCCGCCGGGTCGCACTAGGGTCCGGGCGGGGCCTCCCCGCTAGGGTGGGGCCATGTCGAGCACACACATGCCCACCACGGGCGCCGACCCCTTCGCGGTGGTCCGCAAGGGCTTCGACCGCGAGCAGGTGACCTCCACCCTCACGCGCCTGGAGGCCGAGGTCGAGCTCCTCCGCGCCGACCGCGACGCCGCCGTCGAGCGGGCCGAACGGGCTGCCGCCGAGGCGG
>NZ_JAALEE010000349.1:0-3354 GCF_014145265.1 Dietzia sp. CW19
GGCCCGGATCGGCTCCGCCCGCCTCATCGACAACGTCGGCGTGGCCATCGGCACGGGGTTCCTCGCCGCCGCCGAGGCGACCGTCGCCTCCCAGCAGGCCGAGCTGGCCGCAGACCTCCAGGAAGGCATCTAGATGCAGCGCACCATGCTCCACTCCAAGATCCACCGGGCGACGGTGACCCAGGCGGACCTGCACTACGTGGGTTCCTGCACCATCGACGCGGACCTCATGGACGCCGCGGACCTGCTCGAGGGGCAGCAGATCGACATCGTCGACATCGACAACGGCTCCCGTCTGACCACCTACGCCATCACCGGCGAGCGGGGCTCGGGGGTCATCAGCATCAACGGTGCGGCCGCGCACCTCGTCCATCCCGGGGATCTGGTGATCATCATCGCGTACGCGGTGATGGAGGACGCCGAGGCGCGGGCCTACGAGCCGCGCGTGGTCTTCGTGGATGCCCACAACCGCACGCTCACCGAGGGCACCGATCCGGCGGACGTCCCCGAGGGGTCGGGCCTGAAGAACCCGCGCGTCCCCGAGCCCGCCACCGTCTAGGTGTCGGGGTAGGGCCGTGTTACTCACCGTCGACGTCGGCAACACCCACATCCGGCTCGGCGTCTTCCCCCCCGATGGCGGTCCACTCGAGCGCACCTGGAGCATGCGGACGTCGCCGGCGGTGACCTCCGACGAGTTGGCGCTGACCATCCGGGGGTTGCTCGGCGAGTGCGCCGAGCGGCTCACCGGAATCTCGGCGATGTCGGTCGTGCCGTCGGTGACGGGCGAACTGCGACGGATGGCCGCAGATTACTGGCCCGGGTTGCGCGCGGTCGTGGTGGCGCCCGGAGTGAAGACCGGGGTACCACTGCTCGTGGACTCTCCGCGGGAGGTGGGGTCCGACCGGGTCGTCAACGCCCTGGCAGCCCACACCCTGTTCGAGGGCGCGGTGATCGTCGTCGACGTGGACACCGCGACCACGGTCGACGCCGTCTCCGCCCGCGGCGAGTTGCTCGGTGGGGCGATCGCGCCCGGGATCGACATCTCCGTGGACGCTCTCGCCGAGCGCGCGGCCGCGTTGCGCAAGATCGAGGTCGTGCGGCCCCGGGGCGCGCTGGGCAAGAACACGGTCGCCGCGCTGCAGGCCGGGATCGTGATCGGGTTCGCCGGGCAGATCGACGCGCTGGTCGACCGCCTGCGGACGGACGTCGCCGAGTTGGCCGACGCGGCGGTGGTGCTGACCGGACTGCGTGCGGAAGTCGTGGCGGAGGAGTCGCGGACGATCACCGACGTGGAGCCGGAGCTCGCGCTCGAGGGACTGCGACTGGTGTTCGAGAGGAACACCTGAATCTCTCCCCGCGCCGGTGGCATGCTGTCCGCCATGGACGGGATCGGACGGAGAGAGATCGACGACGACGACGAGGTGATCCGCAGGGACACCTCCGAGTTCGACCGCGGGGTGTCCTTCTTCGACGCCATCTACGGCTTCGCCGTCACGCTGCTCATCGTGAACGTCGACCTGCCGGGGCCGGAGGCGTGGCAGGACCTCGGCTCCCTGGCGGCATCCGGGCTCGGGCAGCAGCTGACCGGGGTCGCACTGAGTTTCGTGGTGATCTGCGCGCTGTGGCGGGTCAACGTCAGGATGATCAAGGGCCTCACCGGACTCGACGGCCCGATGGTGGTCGGCAACCTCCTGGCGACGGGCCTGGTGATCCTCGTGCCCTTCACCACCGACGCGATCAGCAACCCGGCCACGGCCGATCTCGACCTGCCGACCGCGCTCTACGCCCTCAACATCGCCGGGGTGTCCCTCGCGCAGGCCGCCGTGTACCAGCGTGGTCGCGCGGTCGGACTGGAACGCCGTCCCACGTCGGCGAGGGAGAACCGCAGAATGCTCCTGGCGGCGACCGCCACCCCGGTGGTGTTCCTGGCATCGGTCCCCGTGGCGGTGACGGTCGGCGCGGGGACCGCCCAGCTGATGTGGGTGTCCTTGGTCGTGTTGCTGCCGTTGACGGGCGGCCTCGCGAACCGGGCCAGGGGGACCTGACGGCGCAGCGGGGTCAGGCCGCGCGTGCGGGTCAGGCCGCGGAGCGGTAGCTCGTCATGGAGACCGACCCCCAGGCGTACCCCTTGCTGAAGGCGTCCAGCTTCTCGCCGGATCCGGCCGCCATCCCCGCCGTGTAGAGCAGGGGCAGGAAGTGGTCGGCGCTGGGGACGGCCAGTCGGGCGTCGGGGTGTTCGACCAGAGAGAGGGCGTCCTCCGGCCGCTCGGTGAGCAGTTCCTGGGCGTGGTCGTCGAATCGGTGCGCCCAGTCCGTCCCCGAGTCCCCGCGGGAGGGGTCCGCGGCCGCCAGGTTGTGCACCACGTTGCCGCTGGCCAGGATCAGCACACCGGAGTCCCGCAGCGCCGAGAGCCTGGTGCCCAGGTCGAAGTGGTAGCCCGCGGGCTTGGAGGCGTCCACCGACAACTGGGCCACCGGGACGTCGGCATCGGGGAACACGTGGGTGAGGACGGACCACGTGCCGTGGTCGAGCCCCCACGAGTCCCGGTCCTCGCCGACCCAGGTGGGTTTGACCACCTCGGCCACCTCCGAGGCGAGCTCGGGTGCACCGGCGGCCGGGTAGTCGAACTCGTTGAGCTCCCGTGGGAAGCCGTAGAAGTCGTGGATCGTCCTCGGGTTGGCCATCGCGGTCACCGCGGTGGCCCCGATGTACCAGTGGGCCGAGACGGCCAGCACGGCGCGGGGACGTTCGGGGAGGGAGGTGCCGAGCGCGGCCCATTCGCGGGTCCACTGGTTGACCTCGAGCGCGTTGAGGGGGACGCCGTGGCCGATGAAGACGGCGGGCTGACGCGTGCGTGCGGTGGTCATGATGCTCCTTCGGTCTGACTATATGATGCATCAACTAATGTTCGGGCGCCAGCGGGTGTGCTGTCGGGTGTGGTCAGCGGGCCGAAGGAATCCGCTCTTGTCGTAGATAGACCGGTCTGTCTATTATTGGGGCCATGCACGCACGACGAATGCCCTCGGCCGGTCCGGCGGGCTCCGCACGTGCGCAGCACTGGTGTCCCCGACCGGCAGCAGCACCCTCGAACGGACCGACCGGGACCCGCCTGACCAGGAGCACCAGATGACCTCTCTCGCCGTCACCCTCACCGACCCCGCCGCCCTCACGCTGGACGTGGCGGACTACCGCACCACCGTCGAGGCGGGGGCGCTCGTCGTGGACATCCGCTCACGGGTCCAGCGCGAGCGGCAGGGTGTGCTGGCCGGGGCGGTCGCGGTCGAGGCCCGCCCCGTCGTCGAGCTGCTCGATCCCCGTTCGGCGGCACCCCTCGCCGCCGTGGACGAGGGGCG
>NZ_JAALEE010000350.1:0-5763 GCF_014145265.1 Dietzia sp. CW19
GGCTCCCGCCGGGCCCTCGGCGACCACGGCGGCCAGCGGGCCGTCGGCGATGCGTCTGACCAGCTCCTCGTGGTCGATGCGCCCGGCCGCGGCCACCACGACGTCACCCGCACGGAGGACCCTGCGGTGGAACGATCGCAGCGTCTGCGAGTCCAGGGCCACCACCGACTCCTCGGTCCCGATGATCGGGCGGGCCAGCGGGTCATCACCCAACACGGCTCCGGTGGCGAGTTCGCAGGCGAGGTCCTCCGGGTCGTCGGCCCGGCCCGCGAGCTCGTCGAGCACCACGTCCCGCTCGATCTCCACGTCCTCCGGGTCACACGACCCGCGTGCCACCACGTCCACCAGTACGTCCACGGCCGTCGCCAGGCCCTCCGCCGGGACGTGGACGTGGTAGCAGGTGTGCTCCCGGCCCGTGTAGGCGTTGAGGTCACCCCCGAGGAGATCGATGCGCTCGGACAGTTCGAGTCCCGAGGCCGTGGCGGTCCGCTTGAACAGGACGTGCTCGAGGAAGTGCGCGGCACCGTGTTCCTCGGGGGCCTCGTCGGCGGAACCCGCCGCGATCCACACCCCGACCGCCGCGGTGTGGCACCACGGCAGGTTCTCGGTGACCACCCGGAGCCCGGGGATCGATCTGTCCACCCTGATCGTCGGATCCACGGCGACCCTCCCTTCCAGCGATACGAGGCACGCACCCCGCGCTCCGGGGTGCGTGCCTCGTGAGGTGCCGGGGTGCGCGTTCCCGCCCCGGCGGTGTATCAGTTGTCGTCGCCCTCGGCGTCGGCAGGCGATGCCGCCGCGGCGGACTCGTCGCCGACGGGCACGAGGCTGATCTTGCCGCGGTTGTCGATGTCCGCGATCTCGACCTGCATCTTGTCGCCCACGTTCACGACGTCCTCGACCTTGCCGACCCGCTTGCCCTGGCCCAGCTTGGAGATGTGCACCAGGCCGTCGCGGCCGGGCAGCAGCGAGAGGAAGGCGCCGAACGGGGCGGTCTTGACGACCGTGCCGAGGAACCGCTCGCCGACCTTGGGCAGCTGCGGGTTGGCGATGGCGTTGATCTTGTCGATCGCGGCCTGCGCGGACTCGCCGTCCGTGGCCCCGATGTACACGGTGCCGTCGTCCTCGATCGAGACGGACGCGCCGGTCTCCTCGGTGATCGAGTTGATCATCTTGCCCTTGGGCCCGATGACCTCACCGATCTTGTCGACCGGGACCTTGATCGCGATGATGCGGGGCGCGAACGGGCTGAGCTCGTCCGGCTCGTCGATCGCCTCGGCCATCACGTCGAGGATGGTCAGCCGGGCCTCGCGGGCCTGGGTGAGCGCGCCGGCCAGGACCTCGGACGGGATGCCGTCGAGCTTGGTGTCGAGCTGCAGCGCGGTGACGAACATGCCCGTGCCGGCGACCTTGAAGTCCATGTCGCCGAACGCGTCCTCGGCACCGAGGATGTCGGTGAGGGCCACGTAGCGGGTCTCACCGTCGACCTCGTCGGAGACCAGGCCCATCGCGATACCCGCGACGGGGGCCTTGAGCGGCACACCGGCGTTGAGCAGCGACAGGGTGGAGGCGCAGACGGACCCCATCGAGGTGGAGCCGTTGGAGCTGAGCGCCTCGGAGACCTGCCGGATCGCGTACGGGAACTCCTCGACGCTCGGCAGGACCGGCATGAGCGCACGCTCGGCGAGCGCCCCGTGGCCGATCTCACGACGCTTGGGCGACCCCACGCGACCGGTCTCGCCGGTGGAGTACGGCGGGAAGTTGTAGTGGTGCATGTAGCGCTTGCTGGTCTCCGGACCGAGCGAGTCGATCTGCTGGGCCATCTTGACCATGTCGAGCGTGGTGACCCCGAGGATCTGGGTCTCACCCCGCTCGAACAGGGCGGAACCGTGGGCCCGTGGGATGACCTCGACCTCGGCGGACAACGCGCGGATGTCCCTGATGCCGCGGCCGTCGATGCGGAAGTGGTCCGTGAGAATCCGCTTCCGGACGATCTTCTTGGTGAGCGACTTGAACGCGGCACCGAGCTCCCCGACCCGACCGGAGAACCGCTCCGAGAGCGAGTCGAGCACCTCGGCCTTGAGCTGGTCGGTCGCCCCGTCGCGCTCCTGCTTGTCCGCGATCGACATGATCTCACCGAGCTTGGCCTCGGCCACCTCGGAGACCGCGGTGAACGCGTCCTCCTGGTAGGGCGGGAAGAGCGGGAACTCCCGGGCCTCGGACGGGGCCGCGGTGGCCAGTGCCTGCTGCGCGGCGCACAGCTCGGAGATGAACGGCTTGGCCGCCTCGAGACCCTGCGCCACGACGTCCTCGGTGGGAGCCTGCGCGCCACCCGCGATCTTCTCGATGACGGTGTCGGTGGCCTCGGCCTCGACCATCATGATGGCGACGTCGGCGGTATCACCGGAGCCCACGACGCGACCGGCCACGACCATGTCGAAGACCGCCTCGGAGAGCTGCTCGACGGTGGGGAAGGCGACCCACTGCCCCTCGGGGCGGGCGGCGGTGGGGATGAGCGCGATCCGCACGCCTCCGACCGGACCCGAGAACGGGAGGCCGGACAGCTGCGTGGAGGCGGACGCGGCGTTGATCGCCACGACGTCGTAGAGGTCCTTGGGGTCCAGGCTCATGATGGTCACCACGACCTGGACCTCGTTGCGGACCCCGTCCGCGAAGGTGGGGCGCAGCGGACGGTCGATGAGGCGACACGTGAGGATGGCGTCGGTACTCGGCCGACCCTCGCGGCGGAAGAACGAGCCCGGGATGCGACCCGCGGCGTACATCCGCTCCTCGACGTCCACCGTCAGGGGGAAGAAGTCGAAGTGCTCCTTGGGGTGCTTGCCCGCCGTGGTGGCGGACAGCATCATGGTGTCGTCGTCGAGGTACGCGACGACGGCCCCGGCGGCCTGCTTGGCAAGGCGTCCGGTCTCGAATCGCACCTCGCGGCGACCGAAGTCGCCGTTGTCGATGGTCGCGACGGTCTCGAAGACACCGTCTTCGACCTCGACGGCCGTGATCTCTGGCATGTGTAGTCCTGTCCTGTCGGTGACTGGGGGCCTCACGGCGGAGACGTCTCCGCCGGGCCCGCCGGGTCACACGTCAGGGAATCCCGGTTCGACTTCGGTCTTCGATCGAAGCGGCCGGAACCGGCGCCCCGTCCCGGGGCACCCGCGGTTCCGGCAGCCACTACCGAGGACCGTCAATCGGACCTGTCGACACCCGGTACGTGCGCACCGGCCGTGATCAGGCTACCAGGGACAACACCCCGGGTCACCGGGGGACGCGCGGACACCGCCCCCGTACAGCACTGTTCCCCGCCCTCTTCGAGGACGGGGAACAGCGGGCGTGCGGGCGGGGTCCGCTCAGCGACGCAGGCCGAGGCGCTCGATCAGCGAGCGGTAGCGCGCGATGTCGACCTTGGCGATGTACTTGAGGAGACGACGACGACGGCCGACCATCAGGAGCAGACCGCGACGGGAGTGGTGGTCGTGCTGGTGGCTCTTGAGGTGCTCGGTCAGCTGGCTGATCCGCTTGGTGAGCAGCGCGACCTGGGCCTCGGGCGAACCGGTGTCGGTCTCGTGGATCCCGTACTCGGCCAGTACGGCCTTCTTCTCTTCGGTGGTCATCGCCATGGGTGTCTCCTGGTTGTTCCAGTCCGCGAAAATGAATGACCCCGCCGCCGCGGACCGCAGGAGGGCCGACAGGAGACGTTACCAGTGGAGGGCACCGGCGCCCCAATCGATGATCAGCGGCGGTCGGCGCCGGCGTCGAGAACGGCCCTGGTCCTGGCGACGTCCCGGTCCATGGCCACGAGGAGCTCGTCGACCGAGGAGAACTTCTCCATGTCACGGACGTGGTCGACGAAGTCGACGGCCGCCACCCGCCCGTAGAGGTCCGCCGACTCGTCCAGGACGAACGCCTCGACGCTGCGCGCCGCGTCCCCGAACGTCGGATTGGTCCCCACGGAGATCGCGGCCGGGTAGCGCCGACCGGGCTGGATCGACCCGTCTACCTCGTGATCGTCGAGGAGGGTGAACCACCCCGCGTAGACGCCGTCGACGGGCACTGCCGTGTACTCCGGCAGATCCAGGTTGGCCGTCGGGTACCCGAGGTCGCGTCCACCACGCCCGGCTCCGTGCACGACGATCCCGGACACGCGATGGGGACGGCCGAGGATCGCGGCCGCGCCGGCGACGTCGGACTCCGCGAGCAGACGCCGGATCCGGGAGGAGGACACCGGCTCCCCCCCGGATTCCAGCAGATCCATCACCCGGACGTCGATGCCCCGCTCAGCGCCCAGCTCGCGCAGCGTCTCCGGGGTACCCGCCGCGCGTCGGCCGAACGAGAAGTTGCTGCCCACGGTGACGGAGCGGCTCCGCAACCCCCGCACCAGCACGCGGTCGATGAACTCGTCGGGTTCCCACGAGGCCATGTCGGTGTCGAAGGGCAGGGCGAAGACGGCATGGACCCCGAGGTCGCCGGCCAGTTCGGCGCGTCGCTCCAGGGGGGTGAGCACGAGCGGATGCGTACCGGGTCTGATCACCTCGACGGGGTGCGGGTCGAACGTCACCAGCACCGGGCTCGCCCCCGACTCGCGTCCGGTACCCACCGCGTGCTCCACCAGACCCCGGTGACCTCGATGGAGTCCGTCGAACACCCCGAGTGCGACGGAGGTCCCGCCGTCGGGGATCACGATCTCGTCGAACGTCCGCCACAGCTGCACGGCGACCACCTTACGCCCGGGTCTCACAGGCCCGCCGGGCGCATGACCACGACCGGAGCCGCGCGCTGCCCGGACTCGGAGACCAGGGCGGCGACCCGTCCGTCCGGTCCCACGGCGGCGACCACCCCGGCGTTGCCGCGGGCCGCCAGCCACCGTCCGTGTCGCAACCCCTCGGCCTCGTCCGCGTCGACGTCCCGGCGGGGGAAGGCGGTCAGCGCGGCGGCGTCGAGGTCCAGGGACAACCGTGGATCCTCCTCGAGTTCCCCGAGTGTCCGGGCGACGTCCAGTCCGAACGGGCCGACGCACGTGCGCCGCAGCGCGGTGAGATGACCCCCCACGCCGAGCGCGGCACCGAGGTCGCGCGCCAGCGCCCGGATGTAGGTGCCGGTCGAACAGTCGACGACGACGACGAGGTCCACCACC
This sequence comes from Dietzia sp. CW19, assembly GCF_014145265.1. Classification (NCBI taxonomy): domain Bacteria; kingdom Bacillati; phylum Actinomycetota; class Actinomycetes; order Mycobacteriales; family Dietziaceae; genus Dietzia; species Dietzia sp. CW19. The sequence continues at coordinate 5,147 of NZ_JAALEE010000350.1, forward strand.
TCCCCGGAGCGCGTGCGCTCGAGGACCTCGAATCGCGACACGGTCACCGTCCGCGCGTCGAGCCGGACGTCCTCCCCGGCCCGCACCCGGTCGTAGGCGCGTCGACCGTCCACCTTGATCGCGCTCACCGAGGACGGGACCTGGTCGATCTCCCCGGTCAGCGCGGCGACCCCGGCGTCGATCGCCGCGTCGGTCACGGCGGAGGCGTCGACCCGCGCGGTGGTCTCGCCCTCCGCGTCGTCGGTGGTGGTGGTCTCGCCGAGCCGGATGGTGGCCTCATAGGTCTTGGTCTCCAGCGCGAGCAGGCCCAGGAGCTTGGTGGCCCTCTCGATCCCCACCACCAGGACGCCGGTCGCCATCGGGTCGAGGGTGCCGGCGTGCCCCACCTTGCGGGTGCCGAAGTACCGGCGCAGTCTCCCGACGACGTCGTGGCTGGTCATGCCGCCCGGTTTGTCCACGACGACGAGTCCCGGGGCGGGGGCGGGGCGGGGGTCGGGTCTGCGCGGGGTCACGCCGGACACGCTATCCCCCACCGCCCGGACGCAGCACGATCGCCGAGGCGACGTAGCCGTCCCGCACCGCCCACCGACCGTGGAGCTCCACCAGGTCGGGCCCGC
>NZ_JAALEE010000351.1:0-4690 GCF_014145265.1 Dietzia sp. CW19
GGCGGGTCGGCGGGGTGGGTCTTCCTCGCCCTCGCGGCCCTGGCCCTGTCGGTCGCCGCGGCGGTCGCCGTCAAGCGAAGAGTCCTCTCCATGGCCGACGGCGACGACGGACCCGACGGTGCTGACGGGCCCGACGGTCCCGCCGGTCCCGCCGGTCCCGACGGGCCCGACGACGTCCACGAGGACGACGTGAACCACCACCCCACGACCGTCGTCCAGCACGAGGAGCCCCGATGACCAGTCACCTGCGATCGACCCACCGCCGGGCAACGGCCCTGGCGCTGACACTGGTGCTCGCCTTCGGCGTGATCCTGGGCACTCCGGCTGCGCACGCACAGGGCTCCGAGGTCGAGTTGACCGCTGCGGAGTTCCGATGGGGGCTCAGCAGACAGAGTGCCGGGCCCAGCCACGGCCCCGGGCTCAACTTCCTCTCCGCCGGGGACAGCTCGTCGGCGCTCGCCGGGTCCGGGGCGACGATCACCGAACAGACGTGGAGAGCCACGACGGGCGACGTCACGATCGAGAAGCGATCCGCGACCGGGGCCACGGTGGCCGCCACCTGGGCCGGCACGCAGACCGACCAGTCGGGAACGCCGATCCGTGACGCCGCCTCGAGCAGGTACAGCGGACTCGAGATGGTCTTCGGCAACGGCACCGGGACGGTCGACGCTGGGGCGGGCACCGCCGAGATCGAGTGGAGGGGCACCGCCTCGGTACTCTACTACTCGGGCCTGGTGTTCCTCAGCGTCACCGACCCGGTCCTCACCGTCACGCCCACGAAGGCGACCGTCACCGCGACCCTGGGTGGGCGACGGAGTTCCCAGGACAACCCCGAGGTGTCGGTCCCGATCCCGTCGCGCACCGTCGTTGTCGCGAACCTCCCCCGGAATCGCGTGGAACTGGGTGGGAAAAAGGGTTTCTCCGTGACCCCCGAATACCTCCGCGTGCCCTATTCCGCCAAGCCGGGAGAGAATCCCCAGACGAGAGACGGGAATGACTGGGGAGCATTCCCCGCTGAATTCGTCGACTTTGCCGCTGACGCCGGATCGGGAGGATTCTGGTATTCCACCGGGACCTCCGACAGCGCGAAACCCGCCCTCCCGATAGCGGTGAGTTGGAATCCGGATGACCCCGAGGAAATGCCGAATTCCGGAGGCTCGGGTGGGTCGAAAGGAATCGTGGGGCAGGTACTCGACAACACGGTCGAACAGGTCCTCCGCGCTGCGGGCGACGACGTCGCCGACACCGCGGCCGCCTGGATGGACGAGGCGTGGAAACCGCTCCAGCCCGATGCGGTGAGGGCGGCGCGGGAGGGAGCGGGCCCGGGCGTGTCGCCCGAATCCCCGGCCGCCGAGGGGGTCCCCGTCGACGAGGTCTTCGAGGAGTACTTCGAGGAGTACTACACCTCCACCTCTCCGATGACCGCCGGCACCGTGGGCGGCACGCTCGCCTCGATCCCCGCGTCCTCCGCGAGTCCCTCCACAGGTGGCCCCGCGCCCGCGGCGTCGACCGCTCTCGCAGACCAGGCGACGATCCCGGTGGCGGCCAACTCGCCGCTCCACGGCGCCGACGTGGTCTACGCCCAGACTTCCGCCTCCCAGAAGGCCGGAGACCCCACCCACCAATGGCAGTGGTGGGTGGGGACCGCATTGCTCGCGCTCGCGGCAGTGCTGTTCTACCAGACAGTTCGACGAAAGGACTGATGTGAAGACTTCTCGATCCCGGCTCGCGCTCGCCGGCCGACGGGGCACGATGCTGGGGGCGACGCTCGCGTTGCTCGCCGGAGTCGTCGCCGCCCCCGCGGCCCAGGCGCAGGACGTCACCCCGGGCACCGTCTCGGACGCCTCGTTCGTCTGGGGCATCAGCGGATACGCGCAGAAGGGCATCTTCGGGCCGTGGCGGATCCTCGACGCCTCGGGTGACGCGTCGGCTCTCGTGGGGTCGGTCTCGGGGGGAACGCAGGCCGAATACACACCTGCGGCGTTCCCGGCCACCTCGATGCCCGTGAGTCTGATCGGGGGCCAGCAGGCGACCCCCAACGCGATCACGTTCTCCGACGGTGAGGGCGTCCGCGGTACGGACGGCACCGTCACCATCGACTGGGACGGCGAGATCACCTTCAACGCCTACCCGGCGAATCTCAACGCTCCCGACGAGACCCTGGCCGATCCGAAGCTGACCGTCAACGCCGACGGTTCCGGAACGCTCAACGCCGATGTCACCATCGGCGCGGCGAACGACATGAACGGCAACCCCACTCCCGAGGTCAACGCCGGTCGCACGACCGTCCTGTCGTTCGGGCCGGGTGCCGCCCAGGTGGCCCAGGACGGCACCACCACCCTGTCCCCCCGGTACGCGGGAGTGCAGCACAACGGTGGGACCCAGGACCGGACCTGCACCGCGCCGAACGTCTGGGGCGCGTGGACGCCCGAGTGGCTGGCGGCCGTGCCGGCGTCAGTGCACCCGCACTACTACAACACCGGCTGTGGCGGAGACCAGAATCTCAAGGGCCCGCTGCCCCTCCAGGTCACCTACGACCTGACCGAGGACGAGACCCAGGTGCCCGTCGGGACCCCGAAGATCCAGCTCTCCGAGACCACACTCGCCGCGGACGGCAGCCACCAGGTGACCATCACCGGCACCGGTTTCAACGACCGGTCCGTGGTGGGTGTCCGCCCGCCGCTGGCCGGAAAGCCCGCCGGGTTCTACCTGGTGTTCGGCAAGTTCGAGGACGCGTGGAAGCCGTCCGCGGGCGGGACCTCGGCGGCGCGCAAGGTGGTCGAGCAGAAGTGGGTCCTCGCCGCGGAGAACCACGCCGTCATCGGGGGCGCCGCCGCCGGTGCCGTCGAACTGCGCCCCGACGGCAGCTTCACCACCACCCTCACCGTCTCGAAGGACGCGGCCGACGCGAAGTCGGAGACGGGCGGCTACGGCATCTACACCTATGCGGCCTCCGGCGCGGTCCACGCGCCGTGGGAGCTCAGCGCGCGATCACCTTCACCACCGGTGGGGATGACGACGACGATGACGACACCGGAAACGTCGGTGGCGGTTCGCTCGCGGGTATGACGAACCTCTTCGGCAGCCTGATGTAGGTCACCCGCGGAACGGGCGCGGCCCCGACACCCTCCCGGGGTGTCGGGGCCGCTTCTCGTCGGGTGGCCCGGGCGGGCGGTCAGCGAACGCCCTGGGCCTCCAGATCGAGGAAGATCCGGTGGTTGAGCTCGAAGGCCCGGGTGGCGGCGGCCAGCGCGGCTCCGCGGTCGGCCTCGCTCAGCGGGAGGGCGTCGAGAGCGGCCCGGTAGTCGTCCTTGTAGACCTTGGGCTTGGCGATGTCGAAGTCGTAGAAGCTCAGACCGGTCTCGATGCCGTAGTGGCGGCGCACCATCGTCCTGATGATCTGCCCGCCCGAGAGGTCGCCGAGGTAGCGGACGTAGTGGTGCCCGATCAGGGCGGCGGGGTCGGTGGCACACGCGTGCAGCTCGGCCACGTAGGCCTCGGTGGCGGGGACCAGGAGGTCGTAGGTGCGCCCCTGGGCGCGGTGCGACTCCAGGTCGGCACGCAGGGCGTCGGCCCGGTCGAGGCGCGGATCGAGGATGGCCGACAGGCGTGGGTCGGTGCCGGCCCGGCGGCAGGCGTCCTCGAGGGCCTCGTAGACGGGGAGTGACTGCCGCAGGAGTGCCACCAGACCTTCCGGCGTGCCCTCGCCGTTCATCAGGCGGGTGATGAACGAGGCGTTCTCCGCCTGTTCGTGCGCGGCCATCGTCGAGTCGTGTAATGCTCTCGACAGGGGTGCGGAAATGATCGTCTCCATTTGACCTCCGGGCTTGTTAGGTATGCCTAAAGAGAGTACGGCAACAATAAGGGGATAGCCATACCGGTATTGTTGTTGAGTAACGTGAACAATGCCGGGTGATCGGACGGGAATGTGCCGACCGAAAAGGCGAGCATCCGGATGTCGCGGAATTACCCGGGAGGCCGGTCGTCGAATGGAAGGGGATATCGGGTGGACACCATCGTCACCGCCGACGAGCTGACTCCGGGTGATCGTCTCGAGCTCGGGCATCTCACCCTCACGGAGGAGGAGATCGTCGGTTTCGCGCAGCAGTGGGATCCGCAGTGGTTCCACACGGATCCCGTGGCGGCCGCGGGCGGCCACCACGGCGGTGTGATCGCCAGCGGGATCCACACACTGGCTGTCCTCCAGCGGCTCTGCGTCGAGTCGGTCTACTCGAGGTGGGCGGTGATCGCCGGACGGGGGTTCGACCGTCTCCGCTTCACGGCCCCTGTCCGGCCGGGGGACACGGTGACCGGCTCGGTACACGTGACGGAGGTGAGTCCGGACGAGACCAGAGCTCGGGTGACGATGGATCTGGAGATGCGCAACCAGGACGCGGCCGTGGTGCTGACCGCCACGATGACGGTGTTCCTGTGGCGCCGTGGACACGGGCCCACCCGCCCCCGGGAGGAGGAGGCGGGGTAGTCGGGGTGAGGTGGGTGAGGTGGGTGTGCGGTGCCCCGTGCTCAGCCACGCTCCGCGGCGACGCGGCCCATCCGTGTGAAGGCCTCGGTGAGGAGCTCCTCCGAGCACGCGAAGTTCACGCGCGCGAACCCCTTGCCCTGGGAGCCGAAGGCGGGGCCGTTGCTCAGCGCCACGCGGCCGTCGTCGAGGAACGCCGCGGCGGGGTCG
>NZ_JAALEE010000032.1:0-7097 GCF_014145265.1 Dietzia sp. CW19
CCGCCGCGGCGACCGTGCCGCCCACGACCGCACCGGTCGCCCCGAGGGCCGCCCCTCCCAGGGCGCCAGCCGAGCCACCGGCCTGGCCCTTCATCTGAGGCAGGATGATCGCCAGCAGTGCAGGGGCGCACAAGCCGGCCGCCCCGAACAGCACCAGAGAGACCAGCTTGTTCTCCTCGGACCCATCGAGGTTCATCGCCGCCCACACCGCAGACATGTAGACGAACGCGGCCGCGACTTTCAGCAACGCGAACGCGACCAGGACACCCATCGCGTTCTCGACGGTGAACCGTCCCGCTCGCCCGATCGCCCATGCCGCGAAGATCGGCATCAGCCCGATCAGGATGGGAAGCAAAATGATCCGCATGACCATCGCCAGACACATCGCCAGCGACCCGATCAGCGAGATGAGCACGAACACCAGCACCAAAATTGGGTTCATGTCCTCGCCGATCGTGACCGCATCGGTGATCTTCGTGAAGTCCCCGGCATCGGCGATATAGGTGTTCACCAGCACGTCAGCGAAGCCGTCGAAGGCCATGATCGCCGGTATCGCCAGTGCCGGAACCAGAGCCCCGTACAGCAGGTACCGGCCGTAGGCCGCGGCCGCGTCCTCCATCGCCTCCCCGGAGCCCTGCCGCCGCGTTGAGGCCACCTTTAGCAGGCCGATCACCAGGCTCAACGCGAGCCCAGCGATCGCGCCCTGCCACACGAGATTGTTGATTCCCGACGAGGACAGCTCGAGCGCGTCCGGGTTCAGTTTGAACTTCGTCCACAGCGTCAGCGTGTAGCCGATCACCGCCGGGTTGCCGTCCTTGATCTCCCGGACGATCCCGGCGAGCTTTCCATCCCACGCGGCATCCGCCGCGGCCTGGATCGCGTCGCCCGGATGCTGCACCGCGCCCACACCCATGCAAGCAGCAGCGTGAGCCCCGCGCACCGGAGCGGTGAAAGTCTCGCGAAGACCACCGGTGTGGGCAGAGTCGCGGAGCCACTCATGGGCGCCGGTGCCGCCCAGAAGTCCGCCGTCGACGAGGTCGCCGTCGCGGTCGCCGCTTCGGCATTCCTCGTTGAACTCCTGAAACTGGTTCTGTCCGGTGTCCTGGGCGTGGGCCGGCGTAGCGACAGCGATCGCGACGAAGAGCGCCACTACGACGGTGGCGAGGGCTTTCAGTGCTGGTCTCACATCCACCGGGACCACGACCCGTCGATCTCGGTGAGCGGAGTCATGTTTCGTCCCGAGACGATTTCCCATTGGTCGGCGACCCACTTCATCGAGACCCGAATCACCGGATGATCGTGAATTCCGACGTTGGGGTCGGGAGAGTTGATCTCTCCGACCGCTTCGTAGACTGACGGCAACGCGGCCTCGACGGTGCAGAAGTTCTCGTCGCACTGCCCGAACTTGAACCACCGCGGCGCACTGTATCCCTGCGCTGCTACCAGGGCGCGTCCGTCGACGGAGTCGCCGCGGGCCCGGATCTCCTCAAGAAACTCCGGGTCTTCGCCGGCCATCGTCGGCATGAAATGTCCGATGAAGTCGGCGTACACCCCGCCTAGCTCCATCCCGAAACCCATGTAATTGGCTGTTAGGAGTGCTGCACCGCCGGGTGAGCGGGCGTAGCCCGTCATTACCCCGTCGTCGACCCCGGTCGGTCCGTCCGAGCGCGAGACCATGACTGTGGTGCCGCTGCTCACGCGCTGCAGTTCGAGTCCGTCGGGAGGGCCCACCATTTCCTGGCCTACGGGGAAGGCGCCGGGCTCTCCGGTCTGCTCGCGCGGCGTCCCGCCGGCGGACGTCACCACTGTGACCTGGCGGCCGACCAGGTCAATGTCAGTGGTCTCGTCGTCCGACGGCGCAGCGATCCCGGCCGAGGGCTCTGGCGCACTCGTGGTGGGTGGAGCGTCCGCGCTGCCCGCGTCGTCGCTGTCGCCGGTGGCAATCGCCAGGATGAGGGCGGCGACCAGGGCCACGACGACCACCACGGCCGCGACGATCAGTGCTGCGGTGAGTCGTCCTCGTCGCTGTGAGTCCATGTTGAGCTCCTACTAGTCGGCGCGAAATTCGGTGAAGTCGTCGAGGTTGTCGAGTTCGACGGCGTCCACGGCGGTTTGTTGCGTCGGCAGGACGAGCTTCCAATCGCCCGTCTGCCACGCGAGCTGCGTCGGCTGGGCGGTGAGCGTGCCGTCGGGCCACTCCACGGCCAGGAGGACCTGGGCGCGGTCCTGCGAGTAGTCGGTGAACTGGAAGCCGACGAACTTCGCGGGATTGCGCACGCGGCCCTCGACCGACATCAGGGCCCGTGCCTGAGCCCACTGGTCCTTACCGGGTCCCGGCGCCAAGATGGTGCTCGCCATCTGCGGCCACGTGTTGTCACCGGTGGTGGCCAGCAGCGTTTGACCGGTCATGGCCGCGATGACTGCGCACTGTGGGGTGTGTGCGTAGCCGTGTTCGACCGGGTCGGTTTCGTCCGGGCACTGCTCAGCCCGGGGAACGGCGATGCCGGCCATTTGCGACCAGGTCGCCTCGGGCGCGGCAGTCAGATCCGGGCCGTCTTCGGTCCCTTCCGTCCCCGCGTCGTCGGTGCCGCACGCGGCGAGTGCCATCGCAAGCCCCGCTGCGGCAACCAGTGTGCGACTGCGCATTTTCTGCTCCTTCATTCCCCGTCAGATCGGGGTGTAGATCAGCGAGACAACCGCGCCGATGCTCGAGGCGAACATGAGGACCACAGCGATCACGAGAAGCCGCTCCACGCCCTGCTTGGGCTCGCGGCCCACCTCCCTGGCCTGACTGATCTCCACCAGTGCCCAGCCCATGAACACCACGCTGGCCACGGCTACGAAGCCGAGCCCGATCGAGATCCAGTTGGCCAGCAGCCCTTGGATTTCCGTTGGTAGTGGTTGCGGCGAGGCCGGGGGTGGGCTCTGCGCGAGCGTGTGGGCTGTCATCGGCTAGCCGTCTATCCGAGCAGCCAGCCGACGATCGGCATGAGCACACCCAGGCCGACCACTCCGCCGCCCCACCACAGCAGGCGCCCGGAGACTTGATCGCCGCGCCCGTCCTGGCGGGCGAACGCGATCCCAGCGAAGACCATGACGCCGCCGATGACGGCGATCACGATGCCGATCGCCAGCGCCACCCCGGCGACGTCGGTGAGGCGACTGGAGAGAAAGTCAGGAAGCCAGGGCGTGATGTTGTTGATGAAGGACGTATCGCCCTGTGCGAGCACTCGGATGTTCATGGTCAGTCAGTTCCCTTCAAGGGTGGTAGAGGTGGGCGCCGCACTCGAGGTGGGCGCTGTAGTGTTCGCCGGCCTCGCAACCGACGACGTCGTAACGGAGGTGTGGCCGACCTTGTTGAGGGCCGCTCGGGCGGCGTCACGGTTGAACTCGACGGAGTCCAAAGCGCTGAGTCCGACCTGGGTCTGGCGGGGTGCCGGAGCGAGCGGGTCCGCGCTGTCGGCGGTGACATCAGCGGCGATCGCTTGCACCCAGTCCCGGGTCGCTGTGGCTGGGCTGCGCCCATCCGGCAGGACCGGACGTTCTCCGTAGGCGTTGTGCTCGTTGGTCGACAGCCACGCCGCCAGGCTCACCGCGAGCTCCACCTGCTCCGGGACCGGCACCCCGGCGTCCTTGAGGATCTGCAGCGTCTGTCGTGCATAGCCCGAGGCGGTCCCCGGCTCCAGTAGGGACATCGCCGAGTCGGACAGCCTGGCCACTGCCACAGCGCCCGCGGCCTGGGGGCCACCGGTCACTCCTGCCACGGCGATCTGGGCAAGATTCTCCGGCGTGATGGTCTTGCGGGCGACGGTGATGGCCGCCCCAAGCGCCATCCCGCCGATCCCGGCGGCCACCTCCACAACCGTTCCGACGAACTGCTCCGGCGTCGGCAGGGGCGGCAGCCCCGGCAACCCCGGGATCCCCGGAATACCCGGAGGCATCGGGGCCGGCGGGCCGATGGCTCCTGCCGGTGCTGGTGTGACCTCGACGATCGGCTCCGGAGCCGGAAGCGCAGCCGGTGCCTCCTCAGGCACGGCGCTATCGGCCACGGTCGTAGCTGTGCTCGTCAAGGGTGCTTCGCTCCGGCTCGTCGGCGAGCTGGTGGTCTCCTCGGTGGCTGCTTGGACCCGCTTGTTCAGCACGGGCGTGGGATTGGCTGCGCTGGGGCGAAGTGAGAAGCCCGTGCCGCCGAAGCTGAAGTCAGCGATCTCGGACAGGTTTCCGACGCTGACCGCCCGGTCGAGGATCCGCGCGAGCTGCTCGAGTGCGGCGACCGGGTCGCCCAGCGACATCGTCTCGAGTAGCGGCACGATGTCGGCCACGAGCTTGGATTCGACCGGCAGACCACACACGTAGTCCCCGGGCAGGCACCACGAGACGACGCGGTCGCTGAGCTGACCAAAGCCCACGTGGCCGGTGTTGTCTGTGCCCAGCCCTCCCGCGTTCGCCGTCGGCAGCGTCTCCAGGCCCGTAATGGCGCGCAGAACGTTCTCCCCGGCGGTGCCCGGCACGGGCCCCACCGACGAGGCACCGTCCGGGTGCAGAGGCGTGCCCCCCGCTCGGGTCGGGTCGGCGAACAACGCCACGCCGGCCACCTGATCTGGGTCGATGACGCTCTGCCCGGCGCCCGTGCGCCGAGCAACGTTACTGATCACTTCTGCGCCCTGGGAGAATCCGGCAAGGAACACCTTCGTCTCCGGACACCTCGCGGCGACCGTCGCCATCAGGTCTTCCGTCATTTCCACACCGGTGTTCATCGACTCGGCATACGGCGTGGTGTCCCCGAAGTTCTCGGGTAGGTGCCGCATTCCGGGCGGCTGCGCTCCCCCGACCGTCGCGGGGTAGGTCACGTACGTGCGCGACACTCGCGCAGCCTGTCGGTTCGGTCCCTGCATGGACCGGCCGATCGCCTCTCCCGCGGTGCCCGCGAGCGACTGCACCCCGGGCGGCAAGTCGAGCAGTGCCGCAAACCCGGAGGACAGGTCCCCGATATTGCCTCCGTTCACCGCGGCCATCACGGGCCGCACGAGATGCTGGGACAAGAAGCCGTGGGTGTCGCTGTTCGGCTCGGCGAACCGAGATGTCTCGGAGGTGCCGGGAGCCAACAGCATGTGCACCGCAGGGCACTGTGTAATCCCCCTGCTGGTCGTGGTCGTGGTCGAGGTTCCCGGGCCTGGCCGAGCGGTGGTGGTCTGCGAGGCCGCAGGGCCGGCAGCTGACACGACCACGGTCGTCACTACCAGCGCCGAGAGAAGTTGCAATGGCGTGTTCATCTGCTCTTTCACCTTCTGCCCCAGGCCGCGACCTGAGTCCGCGCGGCGTCGATAAGTTCAGTGCCGAGTTCGGCGACGGCCGCGGGCACCGCTTCACGCGGTGACGGTCGTTTCTTCGTCGTGGGTGGTTCCCCGAGGGACCAGACGGGCAGCTCATCGAGCGCCACGGTGGTCAAACCGGGAATGAACGGGACCGACCACATCTGCGACGCGCCCCCGTCGATCTGGTCGAGTAACCCCGCCAGCACGTCTCGCCGCTGACGGACCTGCTGAGGCCGCCGGCCCGGCACCCGCGCGACCGTGGCCACGCCAAGCAGACGCGCGTGCGTGCCGGCCCCTCCGGTGGCGTACTGCCGCACCAGGGCGTGGGCCTTAGTCAGTGCTGTCACCGACTCCTCGGCCACGAGCACCACAAACGGCGACTGTTTGCCATGACCGCCCGGCCACCGGCCCTGAGCGTCCCCCGCGGGGCTGAGCCACCGGCAGAGCGTTGAGACCCCGGCGCCGCCATGCGCGCCCAACAGCCAGAGACCCGGTGATCCGCTCGCGGGCACCGCCCTGTCCCACACCGCGACACACTCATGCGACGCCGGGGGTTGAATCGTGGGCCGAACCTGTCCCGCTCCTGCGGGGACATCCCGTCGACTCTGAGCCATGATCGGGGCCGCCATCACTCTTCCTCCGCCGCAATACTGACGATCTCGACTCGGTCACCGTCACGACTGGTGGTGACCTGTTGGACGAAGGTTTCAGGGGTCTCAGACGGCCGCGCCTCAGTGATCTTCACCTGCGCTTTCGCACCGTCAGCCGTGATCGAGACACAGTGCTCAGTGCCCTCCGGGACCGAATCGATCCCTTCTTGGAGGGCTTCGACGTTCACCAGTGGTGAGTCGTCGGACGTCAGACTCAGTGCTTTCTTCGCGTCGCGCTCGGAGTAGTAGGCGTGCTGGAAGGCCAGGACGACGCCGGCCACCGATCGGGTGTCCCCCGCGCCGTCGCCGGTCACCGTCTCGCCTGACTCCGACCCCTCGCACTGGAAAGCCGCATCCTGCATCGTCCCGGCGTCCTCTGTTGCCAGGTCACCGGAGCGACCCTCGATCTCCGCCAGGTCGGCGGACAGGTCCGCTGGTTGATCCATCCCGTCGGAGAGCTTGTTGACCAGGAGTAGCCCGCCGCCGCAGACCAGTACGACGAGCAAACACGTCATCGCGGCGGGGATAGCCCATTCACGCCTACGACGTGGTTGGGCTATCCCCGTCCCTGGTTCCACTGCCGCCGGGTCCTCACCGGACGGCGGCGGCGTTACCTCGTCCGACACCTGAGCCGGCTCAGCTCCCACGAGCTGGTCCATCCAGGGCTGGTCTGGTTCGGTCTCGTCCGGTGCACGCGGCGGATCCGGCGTCGGCGGCAGCTTCACCTCGCCAGCGGCCGCTTCCACACCGAGTGCAGCCATCCAGTCGGGCTCCCCCACCTCGTCCTCCGGCCCACCTACTGGATCGACGGGCCGCAGCGGCGAGTCCGCGTCGTCATTGTTTTTTTTCGACACGTTGCCCTCCTAGATCACTCGAAGCCCTCGGTGGCTGTGGCGGTCAGTTGAAGTGGATCGGCGGGACGCCCGGGATGTTCAGGCCGTTGATCGACCCGGCCGCTGCGTCCTTGGCGTTGTTCATGCCGTCGTGGAACGCGTTCTCGACGCCCGTTGCAGCATGGGGGTTGCTCGCCACCGCGCCGCCCAGGCCGAGCGCTGCCGACCCTCCGCCGGCGGCGACACCGGTACCGACGATTCCTGCGGGAACTGCCCATGCGGGCGCGGTGGCGACCGCC
>NZ_JAALEE010000352.1:0-4369 GCF_014145265.1 Dietzia sp. CW19
ACGAGGCGGGCGAAGCCGTTCTTGGGGAACAGCACCCCCTTGACCTCCTCCCAGGGAACGGACCTGCTCGCCCGCCACGTCGACAGGTGGACCCCGTCCTCGTCGATCCTGGTGTGGGTCCGTGCGACCCACCAGCCGAATCCGATCGGGAGCAGCACGAGCCATCCCAGAGCGACGGGATAGGCGGTGACGGGCCAGAGGATCGCCAGGACGACGATGGCGATGACGGCGTAGGACATGGGGTTGACCCGGAAGAGTGCGCGGTCGGTGGGCGTGGACTCCGGGTGGGGTGCTCTGAATGCGGCGCTCATGGTGCCCTCCACTGTCTCACGGTCCACTATGTGGGATCCAGTTTCCACGAGTTGACGACCGTGACGGACGGGGCCTAACCTGAGCGCGTGAACACCTGGAACGGTCTAGTACTCGGCCGGCGCGTCGGCGCCTGAGCCGCTACCTGGCTTTCCGTCGACGCGCACCCTCGCCGGCCCCCGTGGCCGTCGGGGGTTTTTTGTTGCCGGGTTCCCCTGGTCCCACCGGACCGGGTGCGGCGACGAACGTCAGCTCCACGACCACCATGAAGGACAGTTGAAGTGAGCGCACCAACGGCACAGCCCGGACCCCGTCCGGGTGCAGAGCACAGGGCCCGGTCCGCGGCCCCCGAGCGGATGACGGGCGCCCAGGCGGTGGTCCGGTCCCTCGAGGAGATCGGCACCGAGGTCGTCTTCGGTATCCCCGGCGGCGCGATCCTGCCCGTCTACGATCCCCTCTACGACTCGGTCAAGGTCCGACACGTGCTGGTCCGGCACGAGCAGGGCGCAGGGCATGCGGCCACCGGGTACGCGCAGGCCACCGGCCGGGTCGGCGTCTGCATGGCCACCTCGGGCCCCGGGGCCACCAACCTCGTGACGCCGCTCGCGGACGCGCAGATGGACTCGGTTCCGATCGTCGCCATCACCGGGCAGGTGGGCACCGCGCTCATCGGCACCGACGGCTTCCAGGAGGCCGACATCTCCGGCATCACCATGCCGATCACGAAGCACAACTTCCTCGTCTCGCACGGCGAGGACATCCCGCGGATGATCGCGGAGGCGTTCCACATCGCGCAGACCGGCCGACCGGGCGCGGTGCTGGTGGACATCCCCAAGGACGTCCTGCAGGCCGAGATGACGTTCTCGTGGCCGCCGGAGATGAAGCTGCCCGGGTACCGCCCGGTCACCAAGCCCCACGGCAAGCAGATCCGCGAGGCGGCGCGGCTCATCGCCAAGGCCCAGCGCCCGGTCCTGTATGTGGGCGGCGGGGTGATCAAGGCCGACGCCTCCGCGGAGCTGCTGGCGCTGGCCGAGCTGTCGGGGATCCCGTTGGTCACCACCCTGATGGCCCGCGGTGCGTTCCCCGACTCGCACCGGCTGCACTACGGCATGCCCGGCATGCACGGCACCGTCGCGGCGGTCGCCGCGCTGCAGCGGTCTGATCTGCTCGTCACGCTGGGCGCCCGTTTCGACGACCGGGTCACCGGCCAGCTCGACACCTTCGCCCCCGACGCCAAGGTCATCCACGCAGACATCGATCCGGCGGAGATCGGCAAGAACCGCGCGGTCGACGTGCCGATCGTCGGCGACATCAAGGAGGTGCTGGTCGAGCTCGTCGAGACGCTGCGCGGCGAGCGCGACTCCGGAGCGCTCGCCGAGCCCACCGCCTGGGTGGGGCAACTGGACGAGATCCGCTCCGAGTACCCCCTCGGATACGGACCGCAGTCGGACGGTTCGCTCTCCCCGGAGTACGTGATCGAGCGCCTCAGCGCGGCAGCGGGCCCCGACGCCGTCTACTGCGCCGGCGTGGGCCAGCACCAGATGTGGGCCGCGCAGTTCGTCCAGTACGAGAAGCCGCGCACGTGGCTCAACTCGGGCGGGCTCGGGACCATGGGGTACTCGGTCCCCGCGGCGATGGGGGCCAAGTTCGGTCGTCCCGACGCCGAGGTGTGGGCCATCGACGGCGACGGGTGCTTCCAGATGACCAACCAGGAGCTCGCCACCTGTGCGATCGAGGGCGCCCCCATCAAGGTGGCGCTGATCAACAACGGCAACCTCGGCATGGTCCGCCAGTGGCAGACGCTGTTCTACGATCAGCGCTACTCGCAGACCGACCTGTCGACGCAGTCCAAGCTCATCCCCGACTTCGTCAAGCTCGGCGAGGCCCTCGGGTGCGTGGCGCTGCGGTGTGAGCGCGCCGAGGACGTCGACGAGGTCATCGCCAAGGCCCGCGAGATCAACGACCGCCCGGTGCTCATCGACTTCATCGTGGGCAAGGACGCCCAGGTGTGGCCGATGGTCGCGGCGGGTACGTCCAACGACGAGATCATGGCGGCGCGGGACATCCGGCCGCTGTTCGACGACACCGATTCCGTGGCGGACGACGCCGCGGACGTCCACGAGGTGACCGAGCGGATCGACGCCGCCGTGCTCGCCGCCCAGGAGGAGGACCAGTGACCGCCCGCTCCCACACCCTGAGCGTGCTGGTGGAGGACAAGCCCGGCGTGCTCGCGCGCGTGGCGTCGCTGTTCTCCCGGCGCGGGTTCAACATCGAGTCCCTCGCGGTGGGCCCCACCGAGACCGACGGGCTCTCACGCATGACGATCGTCGTGGCCGTCGAGGACTTCCCCCTCGAACAGGTGACCAAGCAGCTCAACAAGCTGGTCAACGTCATCAAGATCGTGGAGCAGGACCCGGCCGGCTCGGTCGCCCGCGAACTCACCTTGGTCAAGGTCCGCGCCGACACCACCAACCGTGGCCAGATCGTCGAGATCGCCAGTCTGTTCCGCGCCCACATCGTGGACGTCTCCCCGGAATCGCTCACGCTCGAGGCCACGGGTACCCCCGACAAGCTCGACGCGCTGCTGCGGATGCTCGACGGCTACGGCATCCGCGAGATCGTGCAGTCCGGCATGGTCGCGCTGGGACGCGGCCCCAAGTCCATCACCACCACTCGATAGTCTCGACTCCTACACAAGTCCCGGCTACACGAACCAACACGAAGGGAATCCACCATGGCAGTGGAGATGTTCTACGACGACTCGGCGGATCTGTCGCTGATCCAGGGCCGCAAGGTCGCCGTCATCGGTTACGGCTCGCAGGGGCACGCGCACTCGCTGAGCCTGCGCGACTCCGGCGTCGAGGTCGCGATCGGTCTGCGCGAGGGCTCCAAGTCCCGCGCGAAGGCCGAGGAGGCCGGCCTCGAGGTCATGACCGCCGCCGAGGCCACCAAGTGGGCCGACGTCATCATGCTGCTCGCCCCCGACACCTCGCAGGCGCAGATCTTCACCGAGGAGATCGAGCCCAACCTGAACGACGGCGACGCGCTGTTCTTCGGCCACGGCCTCAACATCCACTTCGGTCTGATCAAGCCCGCCGAGGGCGTCACCGTCGCGATGGTCGCCCCGAAGGGGCCCGGCCACCTGGTGCGCCGTCAGTTCGTCGACGGCAAGGGCGTCCCGGCGCTCATCGCCGTCGAGCAGGACCCGAAGGGCGAGGGCGAGGCGCTCGCGCTGTCCTACGCCAAGGCGATCGGTGGCACCCGCGCGGGCGTCATCAAGACCACCTTCAAGGACGAGACCGAGACCGACCTGTTCGGTGAGCAGGCCGTGCTGTGCGGCGGCACCGAGGAGCTCGTCAAGACGGGCTTCGAGGTCATGGTCGAGGCCGGCTATGCACCCGAGCTCGCCTACTTCGAGGTGCTCCACGAGCTCAAGCTCATCGTCGACCTCATGTACGAGGGCGGCATCGCGCGGATGAACTACTCGGTGTCCGACACCGCCGAGTTCGGCGGCTACCTCTCCGGCCCGCGCGTCATCGACGCCGGCACGAAGGAGCGCATGAAGGAGATCCTGTCCGACATCCAGGACGGCACCTTCACCAAGCGCCTCGTGGCCAACGTCGAGGGCGGGAACAAGGAGCTCGAGCAGCTCCGCAAGGAGAACGCCGAGCACCCGATCGAGGTCACCGGGCAGAAGCTGCGCGACCTGATGAGCTGGGTCGACCGGCCGATCACCGAGACCGCCTGAGACCCCTGTAGGGTCCACCGGGATCGATTCCCGAGCTTCAGGAGGACCGCCGTGCGCCACTTCAACCGAGGAGTGGGGGCGGCGGTCCTCTCGTTCTGCCTGGTCTTGTCCACTGCCGCGTGCACATCGGGAACGGACGAGGACGGGCCGGGGATCACCGCTGCTCAGGTCGACGGTGCGAGGATCGCGGTCGACGCGGACTCCTCCGGCGTCGAGACCACCCGTCTCCTGGTGGAGGCCGCCCCGGTGGTCGTGGTGGCCGCGCCGGACGAGGCCGCCCAGGCCCGCGCGGCGTCCGTGGCGGTGGGGCTG
>NZ_JAALEE010000353.1:0-2245 GCF_014145265.1 Dietzia sp. CW19
GGGTGACGGCCGCCTGGGCGGCCGGAGGGGTGGAGGAAGGCTGATGGCGGACCGGATCGAACTGAGGGGCCTGCGGGTCCGTGGCAACCACGGTGTCTTCGAGCACGAGAGACGCGACGGCCAGGACTTCCTCGTGGACCTGGTCCTGTGGACCGACTTCACCGCGGCCGCGGCGTCCGATGACCTCGCCGACACGGTCGACTACGGTGCGCTGGCGCTCTTCGCCCGCGACGTGGTGTCCGGGGCCCCCCGCGACCTGATCGAGACGGTGGCCTCGCAGATCGCCGACGGGATCATGGACCTGGCCCCGCAGGCACACGCGGTCGAGGTGACGCTGCACAAGCCGCAGGCCCCCATCCCGGCCGAGTTCGCGGACGTCGCGGTGGTGGCCCGACGCTCGCGTGTCCACGTCGACGGCCCGGGTGTGGACCGGTGACCTGTCGGGCCGTGCTGTCGATCGGCGGAAACCAGGGGGATTCTCTCGACCTGCTCCGTGGGGCGGTGGCCGCCGCCGCCCGGGAGGGCATCCTTCGTCGCGTCTCCTCCGTCTACGCGACCCCACCGTGGGGCGGGGTGGAGCAGGACGACTTCCTCAACGCGGTCCTCGTCGTCGACCACCCCGGGTCCCCCCGCGACGTGCTCGACTGGGGCTTCGCCCGGGAGCGCGCCGCCGGCCGCACACGCGAGGTCCGTTGGGGGCCGAGGTCCCTCGATGTGGACGTGGTGTCGGCGGAGGTCGACGGGACGCCGGTGCACTCCCGGGACGAGTCCCTGACCCTGCCCCACCCGCGCGCCGCCGAGCGCGCGTTCGTCCTGGTCCCGTGGTCGGAGGTCGAGCCCGGGGCCCGGCTCGACGGCCTCGCTCTCACCGACCACCTCGACGCCCTGGACCCCGCCGAGGTCGCCGCGGTCCGCCGGACGCACGACCGGCTGGCCCCCGAAGGGTGGAGCCGCTGACATGACTCGCATCGCGGTGTCCACCCTCGTCCTGGTCGCACTCGTCGCCGGTGTGGCCGCCTACTTCCTGACCGGTTCGCTGCTCGGGTCGCTGCCGCCCCTCGGGTGGGGATGGGTCACGCTCCCGGTGGTGGCGTTGATCGACGTGCTGCTTGCGCTCCGGATCCGGTCCGCGATCTCCGACGGCGGGGTCGGTCAGGACCGCAGTCAGATGCACCCGTTGACGATCGCGCGGTGCGCAGCCCTCGGGCAGGCGTCGGCCGTGCTGGGGGCCGCGGCCGGAGGTCTGGGCGTCGGACTCGTCCTCTACTTCGCACCGAGGTTGGGTGAGCTGGCGGCGGCCAGCGCCGAGCTGCCGTCGTCCGTGGCGGTGCTGGTGTCCGGGGCGCTGCTCGTGGGGGCAGGTCTGTTCCTCGAGTCGTCGTGCGAGACCCCGCCCTCCGACGATGACGTGGGGGGACTGGCCCAGTCGACCTGAGCGGATCGAGCGGTCAGCAGACGGCGGGCATCTGGAGGAACACGCGCTGGTTACCCGTGTGACTAGTGGTTCTCTGCGTATCATGCGGGGCATGAGTTCCGACGGCGCGATCGACAAGCCCCGATCCGTCCGCCCCGTCCGCGGCGACGACCGCGGCCTGGCGGGGATCGCTCTCGGGGCGCTCCTGGTGCTGGCACTCATCGCGACCGTGGTGATGGTCTTCTCCGACAATCCGGTGTGGATGCGGATCGGCACCCTCTCGGCACTCTGGGCGGCGTTCATCGGGGCGTTCCTCGTGGCCCGCTACCGGCGGCAGGCGGCGGCCGAGGCGGCCCGGGTCCGCGACCTGCACACCGTGTACGAACTGCAGCTCGAACGCGAGATCTCCGCCCGCCGCGAGCACGAGCTCGTGGTGGAGAAGGACCTGCGCGACTCCGTGCGTGCGGAGACCACCGACTCCATCCACGCGCTCCGCCACGAGATCGCCGCGTTGCGGGAGCAGCTCGGGCAGATGGGCGTCACCCTGACCGACGAGCGTCTCGCCGTGGGTGGTGACACCACAGCAGGGGAGCTCGGCGCCGGGTCGTCACTGCCATCGGTGCCGTCCGAGCGCGTCGAACCACGTCGTCGAGCACCGGAATCGACCCTGACACCCCCGTTCGGGACCTCTCCGTCGGGTCGCGCCTCGACCACTCCCGCCTCGACCACTCCCGCCTCGAGCAGCCCCGCGTCGTCCGGCAAGGCCGGTTCGACCCCGCCCGCCTCGTCGAGCCCCTCCGGCCCGGTGCGCCCCCGGCCGTCGACGCCCGA
>NZ_JAALEE010000354.1:0-1469 GCF_014145265.1 Dietzia sp. CW19
CCCGCCGTGGCCCACGACCCCGTGCCCGCGCGGGGATAGGGGGCCCGCCCGGCGCCCCTCGCCACTCCCCCGCCCGGCGCGCGAGACGCTCTGGGAGACTGTCCCCATGAGGGTCACCGCGAAATCGGACTACGCGCTGCGGGCGCTCGTCGAACTCGCGAACGCGCAGCGGGATCACGGTGGCGACGGCCCCCGCGAGAACCCGATCAGCGCCGAGGAACTGGGGCGGCTGCAGGACATCCCGCACGGGTTCCTCCAGTCCATCCTGTCGGACCTGCGGCGGGCCGGCATCGTGGCCAGTAGGCGGGGCAAAACCGGCGGCTGGACGCTCGCCCAGGACGCGGGGGCGGTCACCGTCGCGGACGTCCTGCGCGCGGTCGACGGCCCCCTCGTCAGCGTCTACGACGTACGCCCCGAGGCGGTCGACTACAACGAGCGCGCGGCTGTCCTCCAGCACGTGTGGATCGCCTCGAGGGCCTCCCTGCGGCGGGTCATGGACGCGGTGTCGCTCTCGGATCTGGCCGAGGGCCGGCTGCCCCCCGACGTCCACGCGCTCACCCTCGACGACGACGCCTGGGAGCCCCGCTGACGGACGGGGCCCGGATCCGCTGACTCACCGGTGGCTCCCACCGCGGTCAGATGTTAATGTCTACTGAACAGCTCGGTTTAATGCCTTAATGGCCGGAGGGTCTCTCCCTCCGCCCGACAGGCGGCCACCGGGAGTGACAGTGTCATCGACCGACGTCGGAGGATCCCCCCGTGCCCACCCTGATCGTCCTCGGCTTCGCCGGACTCCTGGCCCAGCTGGTCGACGGCTCGCTCGGCATGGGATACGGCGTCACCTCGACGACCATCCTCGTGGCAGCCGGGATCGCCCCCGCCGCCGCGTCCGCCGCCGTGCACTTCGCCCAGATCGGCACCACGCTCGCCACGGGGATCTCCCACCACAAGTTCGGGAACGTGGACTGGCGCATCGTCGCGATCCTCGCCGGACCGGGTGCGGTGGGTGCCTTCATCGGCGCGACCGCGCTGACCCGGCTGTCCAGCGCGGCGGCCAAGCCCATCGTCGCCTCGCTCCTGCTCGTGCTCGGCTTCTACGTCCTCTATCGCTTCCTGCGACTCGGCGGCAGGCGACCCCAGTTCTCCGGCCAGATCTCGGCGCGCTTCCTCGTCCCACTCGGCTTCGCCGGCGGAACCCTCGACGCGTTCGGTGGCGGCGGATGGGGCCCGGTGGGAACGACCACCCTGCTCTCGTCGGGTCGGGTCGAGCCCCGCAAGGTGGTCGGCTCCATCAGCGCCTCGGAGTTCGTGGTGGCGGTGAGCGCCTCGATCGGCTTCCTCTTCGGCCTCGGCGCCGCCGGCATCAACTGGGCGTTCGCGGCCGCGCTGCTGGTCGGCGGCGTGATCGCCGCGCCGTTCGCCGCCTGGATGGTGCGCCACCTGTCGCCGCGGGTCCTGGGCACTGCCGC
>NZ_JAALEE010000355.1:0-5028 GCF_014145265.1 Dietzia sp. CW19
GGTGTTCCCGATCCAGGTCGCCGACGCGCTCGGGGATCTGCCCGAGGTCGACCTCGCCGTGCTGTACGGCGTGTCCGCTGCCACGGGTCCGGTCGCCGTCGCCGCGGTGAGCCGGTGGGGCTCCACGGCGATCACCGCGGCCGACGTCGGTGGCGCACTCGCCTCGGTCCCGCCCACCGGCCGACCGGATATCGTCCACGTCGTCGACGACATCCCGGTGACGAACTGGTATCGGCCGGACGCCACCGGATTCGCCGCCCGGGGCCTGCCGAAGGCCGGCCCGCGAACCTGGATCCGCGATCCCGGTACAGGCGGGTACGTGCGGCTGACCAAGGCGGTGCGGGACGGGCTGGTCACGTCGGACCAGCTGTGATGCCCAGGTCCGGTCAGCCCCAGCCGAGGGCGTGCAGGGTGTGCTCCTCGATCCCGAAGTGGTGGGCGATCTCGTGGATGACCGTCACCGCCACCTCGTGGACCAACTGCTCCTCGGTGGAGCAGAAGTCGCACAGCGCACCCCGGTAGATCGTGATCGTGTCGGGCAGGAAACCCGAGTAGGTGGTGTCACGCTCGGTCAATGCCACGCCCTCGTACAGGCCCAGGAGGCCCGGTTCCTCAGGATGGCGATCGGCGATGAGGACCACCACGTTGTCCATCGCGGCGAACAACGCATCCGGCACGGAGTCCAGCGCGTCGTCGACGAGCGACTCGAACCGAGACTCCGCCACGACGATGCTCACGGCGTGCCCCCGGGGATCGGAACGGATACGGTCCCGGGATCCGGGTCGGTCGGCGTCCCGGGGGTCCCCTGGCCGACCCCGGGTGGCGGGACCTCGGTCGTGGTGGGCGCCACCGGGGTGGAGCCGTCGATCAACACGCCCTGCCGCGCGGACCCCCGCAGCACCGCGAACGGCCCGGGGTCGGCGGCCCTCATCAGTCCGCAGTTGACGGTGCGGCTCCCGGTCGCCCACGAGATCTGCGAGATCGGGTTGACGAGCGTGGAGATGAGGGTGGTCCGCCGCAGGGCCTCCCCGTCACCCAGGTAGGCGGTCCCCGCTGCCAGGCAGGCGTCCGCGGTGAGCTCGGCCTGCACCCTCGGCTCAGGCGGGGCGGGCTCCTCCGGGAAGAGTCCGGAGACGTCGACGTCGGAGACCACCTCGATCGCGTGGTCCTCCGAACACGGCACCGGCGCACCGGGCAGACCCTCGTCGGTGAATCCCAGGCAGGTGCCGGGATCCCACCGTCGGTGCTGATCCGCCTCCGCGAACACCCCCGTCGAGGTGGTCGACCGGCCGTTGAGTTCGGCCGCGGCGACCCCGCACAACACCGTGTGGTCGCCCTTGGCCCAGCCCTCCTCGGAGGGGGGTACGACCAGCCCGGTGAACCGACCCGCCGGGTCGACCTCCCGGCCCCCCGCGTAGCGGGTGATCATCGGCATGCAGCGATCGGTGCCGATCGGGGCCAACCTCGAGTTGTCCGGGAGCGGGGTGTTCTCGCCGAACCCGGGTACACCGGAGAGGTCGATGCGGCCGGCGACCTCGAAGCGGTGGGGCTCCGCGCAGTCGACGGTCGTGAACGCGGTGACGCGGTCGGCCGCGTCGACCTGCCAGGTCAGGCACGTTCCCGGGGCCGCGTTCGCGTAGGCGGGCCCGGACAGCGTCCTCGGGTCGACCTGCGGGACGATGGCCGCGATCCGTTCCGCCGTCGCGGAGTTCGGATCCCCCATGGCCGAGGCCATGAGTCCACCGGTGATCGCCCCGCCGGACAGGATCGCGACGAGTGAGGCCATGACCGCGCCCCGGGTCCGGAGCAGTGACCGGCCCGGGTGTGGTGATCGCGAGGAGGTGATCATCGCATCCATGATGCCGCAACTTCGCCGCCCCGATAGGATTCAGGGCATGAGCGGACAGAACCGAGACGAGGCCGGCGGCCCGGACAGCGGAACCCGCGCGCCGCGCGAGGGGGTCGACCCGGAGGTCCTCGAGTTCGCACAGATGCTCTTCCAGCTCGCCCGGGACGGCGAGACCGAACGCCTGGCCGCCTACGTCGACGCGGGGGTGAGCCCGGACCTGACGAACGAGCGCGGTGACGCGCTGCTCATGTTGGCCGCCTACAACGGGCATCCCGACACCGTCCGGGCGCTGCTCGCCCGCGGCGCGGATGTCGACCGCGCGAACGACCGCGGGCAGACCCCGCTCGCGGGGGCGGTGTTCAAGGGGTACGGCGAGGTGGTCCGGGTGCTGTTCGAGGGCGGTGCGGACCCCAACGGGGGGACGCCCACCGCGGTCGACACCGCCCGGATGTTCGAGAAGGACGCCTTCCTCGAACTCTTCGGCGTCTAGTTCGGGTGGTGGGACGGGGCCGCTAGGCTGGTCGCCGTGATCGATCTCAGGCTCCTCCGCGAGAACCCCGACCTCGTCCGCGATTCCCAGCGCACCCGCGGCGAGGACCCCTCGCTGGTCGACCGGCTGCTGGCCGCCGACGAGGCCCGCCGGTCCTCGATCTCCGCCGCGGACGGCGCGCGCGCCGAGCAGAAGGCGCACGGCAAGAAGGTCGGTCAGGCCTCGCCGGAGGACCGCCCCGCGCTGCTCGAGGCGGCGGGTGCGCTCAAGCAGGCGGTCAAGGACGCCGAGGAGGCCGAGAAGTCCGCCGCGGCCGAGGTCGACCGACTCCAGCGGCTCCTCTCCAATGTCGTCGAGGCGGGGACCCCCGCCGGGGGCGAGGACGACTTCGTGGAGATCGAGCGGATCGGCGAGATCCCGAGCTTCGACTTCGAGCCGAGGGACCACCTCGAGCTCGGGGAGAGTCTGGGGCTGCTGGACATGGAACGCGGCGCCAAGGTCTCGGGCGCGCGCTTCTACTTCCTCACCGGCTACGGCGCACTCCTGCAGCTGGGCATGCTGCAGTTGGCGGCGCAGAAGGCCACCGCCAACGGCTTCACACTCATGATCCCGCCGGTTCTGGTGCGCCCCGAGATCATGCAGGGCACCGGGTTCCTCGGCGCCCACGCCGACGAGATCTACCGGCTCGAGGCCGACGACCTCTACCTGGTGGGCACCTCCGAGGTCGCGCTCGCCGGCTACCACCAGGGCGAGATCCTGGACCTGTCGGCCGGACCCAAGCGGTACGTCGGCTGGTCCTCGTGCTTCCGGCGTGAGGCCGGCAGCCACGGCAAGGACACCCGCGGCATCATCCGCGTGCACCAGTTCGACAAGGTCGAGATGTTCTCCTGGTGCAAGCCGGAGGAGGCCCACGCCGAGCACCTGCGCCTCCTGGGCTTCGAGAAGGAGATGCTGCAGGCCATGGGGCTGCCGTTCCGCGTGATCGACATCGCCGGTGGGGACCTGGGGTCGTCGGCCGCCCGCAAGTACGACTGCGAGGCGTGGGTCCCGACCCAGGGTGCCTACCGGGAGCTCACGTCCACGTCCAACTGCACGACGTTCCAGGCCCGCCGGCTGGGGGTGCGCTACCGGGACGAGGGGGGAAAGCCCCAGACGGCCGCCACCCTCAACGGCACGCTGGCCACCACGCGCTGGCTCGTGGCGATCCTGGAGAACCACCAGCAGGCGGACGGTTCCGTGGTCGTGCCCGAGGCGCTGCGGCCGTTCGTCGGCAAGGACGTGCTCGAGCCGCCCCGCTGACCGGATCGGCTCAGGGCCGGAAGAGCATCATCACGCCGCTCGCGCTGGCGCAGGTCTGACCGTCGGTGTCGAGGACCTTGGCCTGCACGACGCACGTCGACCGGCCCACGTGCTCGACCTCGGCATGGATCGTCGCGGGGGTCTTCTCCAACCTGAGCGCGCGGATGTACCGGACGGTCAGGTCGAGCGTGCTGTAGCCCACGCCCTCGTCGACGACGGTCGCGGTGGCGTAGCCCAGGGCGGAGTCGACCCACCCCGAGACGATCCCGCCGTGCACGGTCCCCCCGTTGTTCAGGGCCCACTCCCCGGGTGTGGCGGTCATGGCGACCACGCGATCGGACGCCGAGGTCAGTGCCAGGCCGAGGGTGTGCGCGCCGGGGGAGAGGTGACGCTCGCCGTCGACGATCCCCCGCAGGGCGTCCAGCCCCGCGTGCGGGCTGCGCTCGGACTCGCTCGGCAGCGGCGGCCACGAATAGTGGCGACTGCGCGCCGCAGGGTCGACCGAATCGAAGGGCTCGTCGTCATCCACCCCGCCGAACCTACCGGCAGCGGATCACGCCGCCCGGGGTGGGCCGCTACGCTGGGGGCCGTGGAGCTGCTCTATACGGGGATCATCGGGTTCGCCCGGACACTGTTCAAAGTCCAGGGACTGGACATCACGATGCGCGGCGAGCGCAACTTCCCCGAGGTCGGCGGGGCCGTGGTGGTGATGAACCACACCGGGTACCTCGACTTCGTCTACGGCGGCATCCCGGCGCGCCTGCACAAGCGGTTCATCCGCTACATGGCCAAGGTCGAGGTGTTCGACCACAAGATCTCCGGGCCGATCATGCGGGAGCTCAAGCACATCCCGGTCGACCGCACGGCGGGTAAGGCGTCGTTCGACGAGGCGGTGGACCGGCTCAAGGCCGGAGAGCTGGTGGGCGTGTTCCCCGAGGCCACCATCAGTCGCAGCTTCGAGGTCAAGGGCTTCAAGTCCGGTGCGGTGCGGATGGCGCTCGCCGCCGACGTCCCGATCATCACGGTGACCCTGTGGGGCTCGCAGCGGGTGTGGACCAAGGGCCTGCCCAAGAAGCTGCTGCGCCCGAAGGTGCCGATCATGATGGAGGTCGGCGAGCCGACGCCGGCGTACGAGCCGGTGGAGGAGTGCACCGAGGAGCTGCGCTCGCGGATGCAGGCCACCCTCGAGCGGCTGCAGGACGAGTACGCGCAGCGCTACGGCCCGTACCCGCCCGGTGCGAACTGGGTCCCGGCCCGTCTCGGCGGTTCGGCCCCGACCCTCGAGGAGGCCACCGCCCTCGACGAGGCCGAGCACGCCGAGCGGATGCGCCGACGGGCGGAGAAGGCCGTGGACCCGTCCGCCGACGCCTCCGACGCCCCGAAGGGACCG
>NZ_JAALEE010000356.1:0-2310 GCF_014145265.1 Dietzia sp. CW19
GGGCCGACCCGCCGCGGCCGGGCCGGCCGGGCCTCAGTCGGCGAGCGGCGTCCCGTCCCGCAGGTGCGGGGCGAGGGTGTTGTCGAACATCGTCAGCGCCGACGCGATCGCCATGTGCATGTCCAGGTACTGGTACGTGCCCAGACGGCCGCCAAAGATCACGCGGTTCGCCGCGGTCTCGGCCTTGGCGCGGTCGCGGTACAGGGCCAGCCGCTCGCGGTCGGTGGACTCGTTGATCGGGTAGTACGGCTCGTCGGAGCGCTCGGCGAAGCGGCTGTACTCGCGCATGATGACGGTCTTGTCCGTGGGGTAGTTCGTGCGCTCGGGGTGGAAGTGCCGGAACTCGTGGATGCGCGTGTAGTCGTACTCGGCGTCGTTGTAGTTCATCACCGGCGTGCCCTGGAAGTCGCCGGTGGGCAGGACCTCGGTCTCGAAGTCCAGGGTGCGCCACCCGAGCTCGCCCTCGGCGTAGTCGAAGTACCGGTCCAGCGGGCCGGTGTAGACCACGGGCGCGTCCGGGCTCGCCGCGCGGACGGCCTCGCGGACGTCGAACCAGTCGGTGTCCAGGACCACGTCGATCTTCTCGTCGGCGGCCATGTTCTCCAGCCACGCGGTATAGCCGTCGACGGGCAGGCCCTCGTGGGTGTCGTTGAAGTAGCGGTTGTCGAAGGTGTAGCGCACGGGCAGGCGGGTGATGTTGCCGGCGGGCAGGTTCTTGGGGTCGGTCTGCCACTGCTTGGCGGTGTAGTCCTTGATGAACGCCTCGTAGAGCGGCCGCCCGATCAGCGAGATGGCCTTCTCCTCGAAGTTGGCCGCGTCCTCGGCCGAGAACTCCGCGGCCTGCTCGGCGATGAGCTCCCGCGCCTCGTCGGGCGAGTAGTAGCGCCCGAAGAACTGGTTGATCAGGCCCAACCCCATGGGGAACTGGTACGCCGTTCCCTTGTGCATCGCGAACACGCGGTGCTGGTAGCCGGTGAAGTCGGTGAAACGGTTGACGTACTCCCACACCCGCTCGTTGGAGGTGTGGAACAGGTGCGCGCCGTACTTGTGGATCTCGATCCCGGTCTCGGGCTCGGGCTCGGAGTAGGCGTTGCCGCCGATGTGGTGACGCCGGTCGAGCACCAGCACGCGCTTGCCGAGCTCGGCCGCGGCCCGCTCGGCGACCGTCAGGCCGAAGAAACCGGACCCCACCACGATGAGGTCATAGGTCCCCCACTGCCGATCGCCTGCCATCACTTCGAGCCTTCCCGTAGTCCGTCGCCGGGTCGCCGCGCCTGATCGGGCGCCGCGCCCGGCGTGTCCACGCGCCGGCCGGCGCGGGTCCGGGTCCAAGGGTATCGGGCGGGTGGGCGGAGGGGTCCGGTGCCACACCAGGTGACGACGACGAGGAGGGCCCCACCCGTGCGCGGTGCCGCTGCTCAGTCCGCTCGCCGGGCGGCCTCGTCGTCGTACATCGGTTCGAAACTACACGGTTGTGACCCCAAAATTCACTTCCGTACCACTTGGTTTCACTCGTTTCTTAGCTACCATTGACCACGTTCGTCACATTCGTCCCAGTGGTCGCAGCGCTCGCGGCCGCCGGGAAGAAGTGTTCCGCAGCGGGATCCGCGAGACACAGACCCGATCTGGAGAAGCCCTTGAGAACACGACGCCGCCCCCTGAACGTCAGCGGTCGACGCAGGACCCTCGCCCTCGCGGTGGCGGTCGCGGCGTCCGTCGTCACGCCCCTCGCCGTGTACGGGGCGGACCACCTGGTCGAGTCCGGAGACGACATCGCCGCCACCGCGGGCGCCGCCGTCCCCACCGGGACGGCCGAGGTCTCCCTGTCCGACGCACCCGCCGCGGCGGGCGTGGACACCGACATCGCGGTGGGCTCCGCCCCGGTCAAGGAGGTCACCTCCGAGACGCCGTTCTCGATGGTCGGCGTCACGTGGAAGGGCTACAACCCGGAGGCCGTCGCGGCCCTGCGCGCCAAGAACCCGGACGGCTCGTGGGGCCCCTGGTACGAAGCGGAGTCCGTCGACGACAAGGGCGAGAGCACCACCGGCAGCGGAGGCACCGAGCCGGTCTTCCTCGGGGTGGACACCACCACGGTCCAGATCAAGGTCTCCGGCGTCGACCTCGAGGACACCTCGCTCGCAGACGCGCCCGAGGGCGCGGCATCCGAGGGCGCTGAGTCCGAGAGCGAAGAGGCCGAGAACGCTGAGTCCGAGGCCGCGGAGACCCCGGGGTCCGAGACCGCCGACTCCCCGGCCACGGGGTCCCCCGCACAGAACGACGTGGCGGCCACCCGGGCGGCCGAGCCCGCCC
>NZ_JAALEE010000357.1:0-3226 GCF_014145265.1 Dietzia sp. CW19
CTCGACGAGCTCGCGCACGGCCTGCTCGTCGGCGTTGTCCACCACCACCAGGTGGTCGATCGGCCGGGTCTGCCCGCACACCATCTCGAGCGAGGCGCGGAGTTGGTCGAGCCGTCGGTGGGTGACGACCACGGCCACGACCCGCCGGGAGTCCGCGCCGGACTCCGCGGCCCCGCCGGCCGCGCCGGACCCCTCAGCCCTCACGCGTCATCCTCTCCATGTACGCGGCGATCGACCGCCCGGCCTCGGGGCCCTCGTAGGCGGTGACGATCTCCTCGATGCTCCCGCGCTGCCGGATGCGACCGTGGTCGATCCACATCGCCGAGTCGCACAATTGGGCCAGGAACTCGTTGGAGTGGGAGGCGAACACCAACATCCCGGACCGGGACACCAGGTCGGCCAGCTTGACCCGCGCCTTCTTCATGAACTCCGCGTCCACGGCTCCGATGCCCTCGTCGAGCAGCAGGATCTCGGGGTCGATCGAGGTCACCACGCCCATCGCCAACCGGACGCGCATGCCGGTCGAGTAGGTGCGCAGCGGCATGTCCAGGTAATCGCCGAGCTCGGTGAAGTCCGCGATCTCCTCGATCTTGGCCTTCATCTGTTTGCGGGTCTGGCCCAGGAACAGGCCACGGATGATGATGTTCTCGTACCCGGTGATCTCCGGGTCCATACCCACACCCAGGTCGAACACCGGCGCCACACGACCCCTGATCCGGGCGGCGCCGCGGGTGGGCTCGTAGATTCCGGACAGCAACCGCAGCAGCGTGGACTTGCCGGCGCCGTTGTGCCCGACCAGCCCGATGCGGTCCCCCTCGCGGAGGGAGAGGGTGATGTCCTTCAGGGCCTCGACGACGACGACGTTGGACGAGTTCCGGCCGATCGCGCCTCCGGCGGAGCCGAGGACCGCCTTCTTGAGGGAGCGCGACTTGGCGTCGAAGATCGGGAAGTCCACGCACGCGTCCACGCAGTCGATGGACACGCCGCCGGGGGTGGGTGTGGCGGGGCTCATGGGATATACCTCCTACACCCAGTACGGGACTCGGGAGCGGAACCGGCGCAGTGCGACAAAGGCGAGGATCAGCCCCACGGCCGTGCAGGCCAGGACGATCCACCAGTGGTACGCGGCGACGGGCTGGCCCAGCATGGGGGCGCGGACGATCTCCAGGTAGTGGTAGAGCGGGTTGAGCTCGGCGATGCGGGCGCGGTTGGCGATCTCCCCGCCCTGCTCGTACAGCGTCTGCGTGGTCCACACGATGGGGGTCATGTAGAACAGCAGCTGAACCATGGAGTCCAGCAGGGGCGCGATGTCGCGGAAGCGGGTGGCCAGGATGCCGAACAGCATCGCCACCCAGACGCCGTTGACCATGAGCACCGCCAGGCCCAACACGGCCAGCAGCAGGTCCCATCCCAGCGGCCGCGGGTAGATGAGCATGAGTACGACCCAGATCACCAGGTTGTGGCACAGGAACAGGAACTGCCGCCACACCAGCCGGTAGACGTGGACGCTGAGCGCGCTGGGCAGCTGCTTGATCAGGCCCTCGTTGGAGATGAAGACCTCCGAGCCCTCCTTGATGCATCCGGAGATGAAGCCCCAGAGGATCAGGCCCACGGTGACGTGAGGGAGGAACTCCGCCAACGGGATCTGGAAGAGGATCGAGTACAGGAGCCCCAGCGCCGTGGCCATGACGCCGGTGGCGATGGTGATCCACAGCGGACCCAGCGTGGAGCGGCGGTAGCGCTGCTTGATGTCCTGCCAGCCCAGTGAGAGCCACAGCTCCCGCTGGCCCAGCCCCTGGCGGAGGTCGGCCACGGCCCGGCGGAAGGTGTGGGAGTCGCTGACGATCTCACTGCGGACGCGCTCGTCGGGGAGCGTCGCCGAAGCGGGGTCGGGAGTGGGCTGGTCCTGCACGAAGGCGAAGCCTACTAGAGGTGTGGCCGGTGGCAGCCCCGCAGACAGGGCGCGTACACATGAGTGATGACGACCAGTACCCAGATCCAGCTCGTCAGCCGCCCCCGCGGCTGGCCGACCCATGACGACTTCCGCACCGTCGTCGTCGACCTCCCCGCGATCGCCGAGGGCGAGGTGCGCGTGGCCAACGAGTACCTCTCCGTCGACCCCTACATGCGCGGCCGGATGAACGAGGGCCGCTCCTACATCCCGCCGTTCGAGCTGAACGAGACGATGACCGGCGGCGCCGTCGGGCGTGTCGTGGAGTCCCGCTCCGACGCCCACCCGGTCGGCGCGGTCGTGATGCACGACCTCGGCTGGCGGGACGTCGCCCAGGGCGACGGCCGGCAGTTCCGGGTGGTGCAGGAGATCGAGGGCGTTCCCGTCTCGGCGTACCTGGGGATCCTCGGGACCACGGGCCTCACGGCCTACGTGGGGCTCCTGCACATCGGGCGGTTCCAGAAGGGCGAGTCCGTCTTCGTCTCCGGCGCGGCCGGTTCCGTCGGGTCGGCCGTCGGGCAGATCGCCCGGCTCATGGGCGCCTCGAAGGTCGTCGGCTCGGCCGGGAGTGCGGAGAAGGTCGACAAGGCCACCTCGAGCTACGGATTCGACTCCGCGATCAATTACAAGGACGGACCGGTCCGCACGCTGCTGCGCGAGCACTTCGGTCGCGAGAACGGCGAGGGCATCGACGTCTACTTCGACAACGTCGGCGGCGACCACCTCGAGGCCGCGCTGGACCTGATGAACGACGACGGTCGCCTGGCCCTGTGCGGCGCGATCAGCTCCTACAACGCCACCGAGCGCTCGCCCGGCCCGGACAACATGTGGCACGCCATCACCCGCGGGCTCACCCTGCAGGGCTTCACCGTGAACAAGTACATGCACCTGTTCAAGGAGTTCGCGGAGAAGGTCGGGCCGTGGGTGGCCTCGGGCGAGGTCGTCTTCGACGAGACCGTGGTCGAGGGCATCGACAACTCAGTCGACGCGTTCCTCGACCTCATGCGCGGGGCGAACGTGGGGAAGATGCTGGTCAAGATCTGATCAGCGGGGTCGGCCCGGGCGCGACCCCACCGTGGGGCAGGGTGGACCCATGACGTCGACTCCTCGAGCCGCGCCCGCCTCCCGCCTGCGACGACGGGCCCGCCGTCGGCTCGACGCCACGAGGGCGGCCGCGGACGCGCGCTGGGGTCGACCCCGGGAGGTCCACCGTCCCGTCTACCTCATCGCCCCGGCCGGCCATCCCAACCACGGCGACGAGCAACTGCTGGCGGG
>NZ_JAALEE010000358.1:0-1497 GCF_014145265.1 Dietzia sp. CW19
AAGGCGAGGCTGCCCAGGTCGACGGCGAGGTCCGTGCCGAGATCGAGGTCGGCCAGGCTACCGTCCTCACCCGCGATCTCCGTGAGGCTGCCCGTGTCGCCCGCGAGGCCCTCGAGGCTGCCGCCGGGGGCTTCCTGGGCCGCGGCGAGGCCGGGGAACGCGATGGCGGCACCGATGCCGAACGCGCCGACGGCGGCGATCTTGGCGGTGGTGCGGTTGGTGGTCTTCCGGTGGGTGTTCGTCATGTTCTGAACAGCTCCCATCTTCATTGACCCCGATGTCTCTCATCGCGGACACCTCGATCGGAGCGAGGTGCGTCGGCGACCCTACAAGCGAAGTCCGGCGCTGTCAGGGGGGCGAAATGCTGAGTGTTCCTTGAGGTAACACTCCGGTCACCACAGGCGAGGGGGCGTATCCGGCTGACTCCGCGGGTCGGCCGCGAACCGTGTCATGCCTGCCTAGGCTGGGGTTATGGACACCCCCGCGGATGCCGACCCGGTGACGGACGGAGGGCCGGCCGTCGTCGAGACGCACAGCGCTCTCATCGTGCTCTATGGTGACGAGGCTCACAAAGTGCGCAAGCGCATCGATCTCGGGTTCCTGGACAACACGTCGGTCGGGGCCCGCGCCGAACAGAGCCGCCGGGAGGTCGAGCTCAACAGCCGCCTGGCGCCGGACGTGTACGACGGTGTGCTCGAGGTGCGAGGTCCCGACGGCGAGGTGATCGACCACGTGGTCCGGATGCGCCGACTCCCCGCCGGACGGAGCCTGGACTCGCTGGTGCGGTCGCGGGCCTCGGGGGCCGGCCGCTCCAACGATCCCGACCTCCTGGCGGGGGTGCGGGAGGTGGCCCGGCAGCTCGATCACCTCCACGCCGCGAGTCCCCGCTCGGAGGAGATCGACGCGGTGGGCACCGCGGACGCCGTGGCCGGGTTGTGGCGGGAGTCGATCGGCCACCTGCGGCGTCTGAGTGTGGGCGAGGACGCACCGGTGATCGTCGACGACGTGGAGTGGCTCGCGGGGGAGTATCTCCGCGGCAGGGAGCGACTCCTGCGGGCGCGAGTCGATGCGGGCCGGGTGGTCGACGGCCACGGCGACCTGCTCGCGGCGGACATCTATCTGGAGGACGACGGGCCCCGGGTGATCGACTGTCTCGAGTTCGACGACCGGCTCAGGTTCGGGGACGCCATGCTCGACGCCGGGTTCCTGGCCATGGATCTCGACAGGGTGGGGGCGCGGGACCTCGCCGAGGCCTTCCTCGCGGCGTATCGGGACTTCTCGGGGGATGACGCGCCGTCGTCCCTCGTGCACCACTACATCGGGTACCGCGCGCTGGTCCGGTCCAAGGTCACCGCGATCCGCGCCGAGCAGTCCCGGAGCGTTGGGGCGGACGCGCGGCACGCCCTGGAGCTGGCGGACCGGGCCGTCGACGCGCTCCTGCGCGCCCGCGTCCGGTTGGTGCTGGTGGGAGGGGTGTCGGGGTCGGGCAAGTCGACG
>NZ_JAALEE010000359.1:0-3154 GCF_014145265.1 Dietzia sp. CW19
GGGTCGGGATGCTCGCACCCGCGGCGGACAAGGCCGAGCGCCTGGACACGCACCTGGCCGCCGGGTTCGACCCCGGTCCGGTCCGGGTGGTCGACGTCACCAGCACGGTTCCCGCCGCGATCGCCGCGGACCTGGCCCTCATGGGCCCCAGTGGAGTCCACCTGGGTCGGGCCGGGGTCGAGCGGGCCATCGGGTCCGGCGACGGCCCGGTCCGCGTCCACGTCGAGGTGCGGACGTTCCGCAGGTCTCTGCAGGAGTGACGCGCTCTACACGAGTGAGGCGCTCTACAGGAGGTAGGCGCTCTACAGGAGTGAGGCGTACATCGCGTGGGTCTGCTCGGCGATCGCCTCCCACGCGAACCGCGTCCGGGCCCGCTCCTGCCCGGCACGGCCGTACGCGGCGGCCTTGCCCGGATCGACGACGAGTTCGTTGACCGCGGCCGCGAGACCGGCCTCGAAGGCGCCCGGGTCCGACTCGTCGTAGTGGACGAGCGTGCCGGTCTCGCCGTCGACGACGACCTCCGGGATCCCGCCGACATCGGAGGCGACGACGGCGGTGTCGCAGGCCATGGCCTCGAGGTTGACGATCCCGAGGGGTTCGTACACCGACGGGCACGCGAACACCGTGGCGGCGGAGAGGATCTCGATGACCTCCGCGCGCGGCAGCATGTCGCGGAGCCAGAAGACGCCGTCCCGGGTGGACTGCAGGTCGGCGACCAGTGATTCCATCTCGGCCGCGATCTCCGGGGTGTCCGGGGCACCCGCACAGAGCACGAGCTGGGCGTCCGGGTGGAAATCTCGGGCCGCGCGGACCAGGTGGGGCACTCCCTTCTGACGTGTGATGCGACCGACGAACGCCACGATCGGTCGGTCCGGGTCGACACCGTGCCGCCGGAGGACCGAGTCCTCCCCGGCGAACGTCTCGACCGGTGACCACACCGAGGTGTCGATGCCGTTGAGGATCACGTGGATCTTCTCCGGATCGACCTCGGGGTAGACGCGCAGGATCTCGTCCTTCATCCGTGCACTCACCGCGACCACGGCGTCAGCGTGGGCGAAGGCGTTGCGCTCCGACCACGACGAGACGCGGTAGCCGCCCCCGAGCTGCTCGGCCTTCCAGGGTCGGCTGGGCTCGAGAGAGTGCGCGGACACCACGTGGGGGATGCCGTAGAGCTCCCCGGCGAGGTGGCCGGCCAGGCCCGCGTACCAGGTGTGGGAGTGGACGATGTCCGCCCCCTCCGCGGCC
Source organism: Dietzia sp. CW19 (assembly GCF_014145265.1). Classification (NCBI taxonomy): domain Bacteria; kingdom Bacillati; phylum Actinomycetota; class Actinomycetes; order Mycobacteriales; family Dietziaceae; genus Dietzia; species Dietzia sp. CW19. Next base: position 1,246 of record NZ_JAALEE010000359.1, read on the forward strand.
ACGCACATGCGCAGGCCGGCGGAGAGGGTCCGGATCGCCGGGTTGGCGTCCTCGCCCAGCTCCGGATCGGGCCGGAACGCCCGCGCGGTGTCGCGGTCCGCGCCCATGCACAGGACGTCGACCTCGCACAGCGGCCGCAGGGTGGCCACCAGTTCGGTCACGTGGACCCCCGCCCCGCCGTAGACCTCCGGTGGGTACTCCCTCGTCATCATCGCTACTCGCACACCGGTCAACCTAGCCCCCCGGGGCGTGCACGGGACCGTTGCGGGTGAACCCCGCCCGACCACGGGGTGTCGGCGCGGGGCGGTGCGGGGGCAAGTCCCGTGATGGTCCGTGGCAACGGCCCGGAAGTCGTTACGGTGGGGGGGTGAGGAACCAGCCGCACGTCCTAGCAATCGTTCTCGCCGGTGGCGAGGGCAAGCGCCTCTTCCCGCACACCGCGGACCGCGCCAAACCGGCGGTGCCGTTCGGCGGGTCGTACAGGTTGATCGACTTCGTCCTGAGCAACCTCGTCAACGCCGGCTTCATGCGGATCTGCGTCCTCACGCAGTACAAGTCGCACTCCCTCGACCGGCACATCTCCCAGGTGTGGCACATGAGGGGGATGGGGGGCGAGTACATCACCCCCGTTCCCGCGCAGCAGCGGCTCGGACCGCGGTGGTACACCGGGTCGGCGGACGCCATCCTGCAGTCGCTGAACCTGGTCCACGACGAGAAGCCGGACCACATCGTCGTCTTCGGGGCCGATCACGTCTACCGCATGGACCCCCGTCAGATGCTCGACCACCACATCGCCACGGGGGCCGCGGTCACAATCGCCGGGATCCGGGTCCCCCGCAGTGAGGCCTTCGCCTTCGGCTGCATCGACGCGGGGGACGACGACCTGATCCGGGACTGGGTCGAGAAGCCCTCCGATCCTCCGGGGACGCCGGACGACCCGGATGCGACGTTCGCCTCGATGGGCAACTACATCTTCACGACGGATGCGCTCGTCACGGCCCTCAAGGCGGACGCGGAGAAGCCCGATTCCACCCACGACATGGGCGGGGACATCATCCCCGCGCTGGTGGAACAGGAGCGCGCGTACGTCTACGACTTCGCCCGCAACCGGGTCCCGGGCGAGACGGAGCGCGACCGGGGGTACTGGCGTGACGTGGGGACCATCGACGCGTTCTACGACGCCCACGTGGACCTGGTCTCAGTGCACCCGGTGTTCAACCTCTACAACAACCTGTGGCCGATCCGGACCCAGCAGGACAACCTGCCGCCAGCCAAGTTCGTCAATGGCGGCATGTCCCAGGAGTCGATGGTGGGGGCGGGGACGATCATCTCCGCGGCCACCGTGCGCAACTCCGTGGTCTCGAACAACGTGGTGGTCGAGGACGGCGCCGTGGTGGAGGGCAGCGTGCTGATGCCCGGTGTGCGCATAGGTCGGGGCGCCGTGGTGCGCAGGGCGATCGTGGACAAGAACTCCTCGATCGGCCCGGGCGACGTGATCGGCGTGGATCACGAGCGCGACCGGCTCCGGTTCCCGATCAGTGCCGGCGGAGTGGTGAGCGTGTCCAAGAACTCCGTCACGTCGCTGCCCGGCTGAGTCGCCAGCCGGGTCCGGTCCAGGGTTCGCCGCCTCCGGGCGCGCGGGCTCAGAGTGCGACCACGGTCAGCCCGCCGCCGACGGGCAGCATGGTGACGTGTGCGTGTTCGGGCAGGTCCGCGCCCTCCGGCAGCGGTGCGTGCTCACCGATCAGGACCAGCGCACCGCCGGGACGCAACAGTTGGTGAGCGCGGGACACCACCCGGGCGACCGAGTGATCCGGGACATCGGCGACGAGCAGGTCGTAGGCGCCGTCGGCGAGCTTGTCGGCCACCTCCAGCGGCCGCGCCGCGATGTAGCGGGCGGCGGACGCGG
>NZ_JAALEE010000360.1:0-14262 GCF_014145265.1 Dietzia sp. CW19
CCGCCGGATCCGGGTCCGCGGGCGGCACCCGCTCGGGTCGCCTGCCGTCCGGATCCGCGTCGGACCAGGGAGCGGAGGCCGGACCCACCGGCGCGGTCACGCTCGAGAGCCGGTGCAGCGCAGCCTCGCGAGCGGGATCACCGGTATCCGCGGGACGAGTCCGGGTGTCGGGGAACATGGGGCGACGCTAGCCCGGAGGACGCTCCACCCCGGCCCCGCGGAGGTCTCTCAGTCGCCGTCCTGTGGAGAGACCGCGGGGATGGGGAATCCGGTGTCCACCAGGTCGGTCACCGAGACGCCCACCGTCCCGGGCCCCAGGTGCCAGGCCAGGACCTCGTCGAACTCGACGACGAGGACCCGCTCGGGGAACGGGGTCTCCTTACGGATCTCGGTGGCCATCTCCTGAGCCCGCTCCGGGGCCTCGTGATGGTGGACGACCACCAGCACGTCGCCGCGGCCGATCTCGTCGCGCAGCAGCGCGCGCAACCTCTCGTGCGCCTTGGACGTGGTCCGGGCCTTGGCGGCCAGGTCGACCGAACCGTTGCGCAGCACGATGATCGGGCGCATGGCCAACGCACTGCCGAAGATCGCGGCGACGGCGCTGATCCGGCCCCCTCGGCGCAGGCTCTCCAGTGATTCCAGAGCGGCGAACGTGGATGCCCCACGGCAGATCCGCTCGGCGAGCTCGTACGTGGCGGACAGGCCGAGCCCGTTGTTCGCCGCCCACGCGCACTGGGCAACAGCGGCGCCGAACGCCATCCCGGCGCACCGGGAGTCCGAGACCAGGACCCGGCCCCCGAATCTCGTGGCGGCGTCGGCTGCGGACTCCCACGTCCGGGATAGCTCACGCGAGAGGTGTACGGAGACGATGCCCGTGCAGTCCGGGTCGTCGAGGAGCTCCTGGTAGATGGCCGTCAGCTCGTCGGGGGTGACCGCGGCCGTCGAGACCGCGCGGTCCCCCTCCTCGACCACGTGCAGACCCACCACGGTGATGCCGAACTCGCGAACCCACTCCTCGGGGAGGTCGGCGCTGGAGTCGGTGACCAGGCGGATGGTCATGACGGGACCACCGGGGGCGTGAGACCGGCGTTCCACTGGTCGAGTCGCCACAGCACCTCGCGGGCACCGTCGGTCGTCGGCCCGATCTCCGGCGCCGCGGGCTGTCCACCCCAGGAGGAACCGGGACGGGGGTGGGCGGACAGCTGCACCCAGCAGGTGTTCCCGAGACCGTTGAAGATCGGGTACTGATCGACCGGCAGCTCGATCAGAGCCGCGGTGAGTGCGGCGATCGCTCCCCCGTGGGCCACGAGCACGGCCGGGTGCTCGTTCCACCCGGGCGAGGCGTCCACGAGCTCGTCGACCACCTGGCGGGTGCGCCGGGCCACGTCGAGACGGCTCTCCCCCTCCGGCGGTGACCACCGGGGTGTACTGCGCCACCGCATCCTCGCGTCGGGCCACAGCTCGTCGACCTCGGAATGGCTCATCCCCTGCCAGGTGCCCAGGTCGGTCTCCCGCAGGCGCGGATCGGTCCGCACGTCGAGTCCGACCTCCGAGGCCAGCGCCCGAGCCGTCTCGCGTGCCCGCTGCAGATCGGAGGAGAGGATCGTCCACGGTCGGCGGTACGCCAGGGCGCGACCGACCGCGTGGGCCTGCTGGACACCGAGCTCACTGAGCTCGGTGTCCAACTGGCCCTGCATCCGCAGCGAGGCGTTGTAGTGCGTCTGGCCGTGACGCAGCAGGATGAGACGTCGGGTCACAGGTGTGTCAGAGCCCCTGGTCCCGCTGCGGCTCCTCCGGGGCGAGCGAATCGTCGGCGCTGCTGGTCGCGGCGTCGGGCCGACCCGCGGCCTCGACACCCTCGATCTCCACGACCGGGCAGTCCTTCCAGAGACGGTCGAGCGAGTAGTAGTCGCGCTCGTCGACGTGCTGGACGTGGACCACCACCTCGTTGTAGTCGAGCAGCGCCCAGCGCCCCTGACGCGTCCCCTCCCGACGCAGCGGCTTGTGCCCCGCCTCGCGGAGCTTGTCCTCGATCTCGTCGACGACCGCGTTGACCTGGCGTTCGGTCTCGGCCGACGCCAGGACGAAGCAGTCGGTGATGATGAGTTGGCCGGAGACGTCGATCACGACGATGTCCGTGGCCAGCTTCTCGTCTGCGGCGCGGGCGGCGACGCCCGCCATCTCCAGGGCCTCGGGGCTAGCTGTCACTGGTGGTTCTCCTCGGTGTGGGGTTCGGTGGGGACGAGCTCGCGGTGTGCCGGAGCTGTCGCGGCGGGAGTCCCGTCGAGCCTGGTGGAGCCCTCGGGACGGTAGAGATTGCGTTTGGCGATGTATTGGACGACCCCGTCCGGTACGAGGTACCAGACCGGGACGTCCTCGGCCGCGCGCCGTCGGCACTCGGTCGAGGAGATGGCCAGCGCGGGGATCTCGAGCAGGTGCACGCGCCCGTCGCCGATCTCCGCGAGGTGGGTGTCGGACAACTCGAAGCCCGGGCGTGACACCCCGACGAACGTGGCGAGCCCGAACATCTCCTCCCACCCGCGCCAGGTCAGGATCTTCTCCAGCGCGTCGGCACCGGTGATGAAGAACAGCTCGGTGCCCGGGTTCTGTCGCAGCAGGTCCCTGAGGGTGTCGACGGTGAAAGTGGGGCCACGGCGGTCGATGTCCACGCGGCTGACGGAGAACCGGGGGTTGGAGGCCGTCGCGATGACGGTCATGAGATACCGGTCCTCGGCGGGCGAGACGGTCCGTCCCTGCTTCTGCCACGGCTCGCCGGTGGGGACGAACACCACGTCGTCGAGATCGAAACGGTGGGCCACCTCGCTGGCCGCCACCAGGTGACCGTGATGGATCGGGTCGAAGGTCCCGCCCATCACTCCGATGCGGCGCCCGGCGCCCGCGGCGGTCCCCGTCGTGGTCATGGTCGCCGAGTCTATCGGTCAAGCCCCTCGTTCCGCTTACTCGCGTGTCGGCACCCTCACACGGGCAGCAGGCCCGCGACGACCGCCGTGAGCTGCTCCACGTTCCGGCACTCGTGCATGGGCACGTACTGCGAGTACAGCCTGGCCGCCGAGTCCCCGGTCCCCCACTGCCGCTTGGGCTCCGGGTTGAGCCAGTGGGTGTGCCCGACGCGCTCGCTCACGAACTCCAGCGCCTCCACGGACGGGTCGCGGTAGTTGTTGCGCCCGTCGCCCAGGATGAGCAGCGAGCCCGTGCGGGTGAGCGTGTGGGCGTAGCGGTCGGCGAACCCCTCGAGCGCGTGCCCGTAGTCGGAGTGCCCGTCGTAGGTGACGATCTCGGCCTCGCGCACCATCCTGCTCATCGCCGATCCCAGGTCCGAACCGGTCTCGAAGAACGAGGTCACCTCGTCGGTGGTGTCGACGAAGGCGAAGATCCGCACGCGGGAGAACTGCTCGCGCAGGGAGTGCACCAGCTGGAGCGTGAAGTGGCTGAACCCCGCGACAGACCCGGACACGTCGCACAGCACCACCAGCTCGGGCCGCGCCGGCCGGGGCTTGCGCAGCACCAGCTCCACCGGCACACCGCCGGTGGACATGGACCGGCGCATCGTCTTGCGCATGTCGATCGCGCCCTGACGGTGACGACGACGACGTGCGGCCAGGCGACTGCCGAGCTGGCGGGCCAGGGGGCCCACGCGCCGTCGCAACACCTGCAGGTCCTGGTCGTTGGCGCGCAGGAAGTCCACCTGCTCGGCCGCGGGGCCCACCGCGTAGTCAGCCACCCGGTCGCGCCCCACGGTCTCCGCGGTGCGGCGCCGGGTCTCGTCGGCGACCTCGCGCAGGAAGCCCCGCACCATGTCCGCGGCGGAGTTGGCGGCCGCGGACTTCTCGGCGTGCCGATTGGAGCCGTCGGGATCGAAGGGGTCGGCGCCCATCAGGCCGTCGAGGATCTTCTGCATGATCGAGCCGGTGTCCAGCGGGCTGAGGGCCTGGTAGGCGGAGAACCGCTGGCCGCCGGCGGAGTCGTAGGAGCCGAGTTGCTCGACCAGCATCTCCGCCAGCGCCCGGGCCTTGGCCCGCGACTCGTCGGTGTCCTCCAGCAGCAGTGAGGCGATGAGCTCGTTGAGAGCCTCCGGGTCCACGTTGCCGTCGTCGTCCGTCGGGATCTCCACCTCGAGCGCCACCCCGTCCGAGGCGGCGTGCGCCCCGATCGCGGCGGGGAACCACAGGTCGAAGAGCTGGTCGAACACGCCACGGTGGGTGGGCTTGTGCAGGATCGTCGCGGCGAGCGCCTCCCTGAGCGCCGCGCGGTCGAGCAGATCGATGTGGACCATCGCCGCGGCCGCGTCGACCGCCTCGCTCGGACCGACGGGGATGCCCTTACGTCGCAGCGCGTCGACGAAGTCGACGAGGTGCCCGGACATCCCGCCGGGTGAACGCGTGGTCATCTCGCCTGACCTCCTGATCGCCGCACGCTAGTTGAGCCGCAGTTCGGCGGCCGCGCGCAGCTGGTCGGACTGGTGCTTGAGGACCACGCCGAGGGTCTGCAGGACGGTCTCGTCGTCGATCGTGTCCAGTCCCAGCGCGACCAGGGTGCGGCCCCAGTCGATGGTCTCGGACACGCTCGGCACCTTCTTGAGTGCCATGGCGCGCAGTACCCCGACCACCCGGACCAGTTGCTCGGCCAGCCGGTCGTCGAGCTCCGGCACCCGCGAGCCGAGGATCTTGCGCTCGAGTTCGGGGGTCGGGAAGTCCAGGTGCAGGTAGAGGCAGCGACGCTTGAGCGCCTCGGAGAGTTCGCGAGCCGCGTTGGACGTCAGCACCACGAACGGCTTGCGGATCGCCTCGATGGTGCCGAGCTCGGGGATGGTCACCGCGAAGTCGCTCAGCACCTCCAACAGCAGGCCCTCGATCTCGATATCGGCCTTGTCCACCTCGTCGACCAGCAGCACGGTGGGTTCGCTCCGACGGATGGCGGTGAGCAGCGGCCGCGACAGCAGGAACTCCTCGGAGAACACATCGTCGCGCGTGGAGTCCCATCCCTCGCCCTGGCCGGCCTGGATCCGCAGGATCTGCTTGGCGTGGTTCCACTCGTACAGGGCCCGGGCCTCGTCGACGCCCTCGTAACACTGCAGACGGATGAGCTCGGCCTCGGTGGCCGCGGCGACGGCCTTGGCCAGTTCGGTCTTGCCCACGCCCGCGGGCCCCTCGATGAGCAGCGGCTTTCCCAACCGGTCCGCCAGGTAGACCACGGTCGCGGTCGAGCGGTCGGCCAGGTAGCCCTGCGCGCCGAGGCTCTCGATGACGTGGTCGATGCTCTCGAATGCCGGTCGTTGCGCGGTCCTGGCTCGGTCCATGGGTGGGTCCTTTCGGTTCTGCAGGTCGCTGGTGGTGGGCCGTCGGCCCGGGTACCGCGCGTCAGGGACGCACGTGCCCCTTGCCGTGGGCGATCCACTTGGTGGAGGTGAGTTCCTCGAGGCCCATGGGCCCGCGGGCGTGCAGCTTCTGTGTGGAGATGCCGATCTCGGCGCCGAAGCCGAACATCTCTCCGTCTGTCCACGCGGTGGAGGCGTTGACCATGACCGCGGCGGCGTCGACCTGCGCGCAGAACGTGTCGGCCACCTCGATGCTCCGGGTGGCCACGGCCTCGGTGTGCCCCGAGGACCAGCGGGCGATGTGCTCGATGGCGGCGTCCACACCGTCGACCACCTTGAGCGCGATGTCCATGCTCAGGTACTCCTCACCCCAGTCCACGTCGTCCGCGGGAACCAGACCCTCACGGTCGCCGTGGACGGTGACGCCGGCGGACTGCAGCGCACCCACCACGCGGTCCACGGCGGCGTCACCGAGGGCCTTGTCGAGCAGCACCGTCTCCGTGGCGTTGCACACGCTGCAGCGCCGGGTCTTGCCGTTGAGCAGCAACCTGATGGCCTCGTCGAGATCGGCGTCCCCGTGGATGTAGAGGTGGCAGTTGCCGGTGCCGGTCTCGATGGCCGGGACCTTGGCGTTCTCCACCACGGTCTGGATGAGACCCGCACCGCCACGGGGGATCACCACGTCGACCAGACCGCGCGCCTGGATCAGGTGCGTCACCGACGACCGGTCCGCCGACGGCAGCAACTGCGCGGCGTCCACCGGCAGCTCGTGGCGGGCCAGGACCTCGCGCAGAACGGTCACGAGCGCCTCGTTGGAGTGCCGGGCCGAACGCGACCCGCGCAGCAGCGCCGCGTTGCCCGACTTGAACGCCAGGCCGAACGCGTCGACGGTGACGTTGGGGCGACCCTCGTAGATCATGCCGATCACGCCCAGGGGAACGCGGACCTGACGCAGCTGCAATCCGTTGGGGCGGGTGGAGCCACGGGTGACGGTGCCGATCGGGTCGGCCAGCCCCGCCACCTGCCTCAGACCACCGGCGATGCCCTCGATCCGGTCAGCGGTCAGGCGCAGCCGGTCGAGCATGGCCTCGCCGGTGCCCTCCGCCTCCTGTTCCGCTATGTCGCGGGCGTTGGCCGAGAGGATCTCCGCCTGCGAGGACACCAGCGCGTCGGCCGCTGCCAGCAGGAGCGCGTTCTTGCGATCCGCGGTCAGCAGCGCCAGTTGACGCGAGGCGGCCCGCGCGCGGCGTGCCGCGTCGTGGACGGCCTCGCGTGTCGGGTCGATGGCGGGCCGATCGGCGTCCGTCTGGCCGGAGAGGTCGGGGGCGTCGAGTTGGCTGGTGGTCATGACCACCAGCTTACCGATGCGACCGACGGGGCCACCGGTACCAGTCAGACGGCGGGGACGGCCCCGGTCTCGCGCACGGCGAACTCGCGGAAGCGACGGGCGAGGTCCGGATCACCGGCCGGGGCGGATCGCTCGCACGGGCCCGGAGCCCCGGCGATCTGGCGGAAACCCGACGGGCCGATGTAGGAGGCCGGGGGGAGCACCTCCGTCGCGGCGTACAGGAGCGGTCGGGCCCCGTCGGCCGCGGTGGGCACGATCCGTCGACCGAGCAGGGTGAGTATCGCGTTGACCGGCGGGAACGGGGTCGGGTCGAGGATCGAGGTGGCGGCGAACCCGGGGTGCGCCAGCTGGACGTCGACTGCCGATCCGGCGGCGGTGAGCCGGTTCTGCAGATCCAGGCCCCAGAGCATGCACGCGAGTTTGGACTGGGCGTACGCGGCCGCCATCGAGTAGGGCCGCCGGCGGAAATGCGGGTCATCGAGGTCGATCCGGCCCTTGGCGTGGGCCATCGAGGCCGTGATCACGACCCGCTCCCGGATCCGCGGCAGCAACAGGTCCGTGAGGAGGAACGGCCCGAGGACGTTGACCCCCAGGTGCAGTTCGACACCGTCGGCGGTCTCCCTGCGGGTCCTGCTCATGAGGCCGGCGTTGTCCAGCAGCACGTCGATCGGGTCCGTGTACCCCGCCGCGAACTCGCGCACGGCGTCGAGACGGCTCAGGTCGAGCTCCCGGACCTCCGTCGAACCACCGATCTCGGCCGCCGCCGACTCCCCCTCGGCGCGGGTGATGGACGGGAGCACCACGTGGGCGCCGCGACGCGCCGACTCGCGTGCCGCCTCCTTGCCGATACCACTCGTACCACCCGTCACCATGACGGTCTTGCCGGTCAGGTCCGGCATGCAGTCCACGGTCCACTTCTGTGCGCTCATGAAGCCCAGTGTGCTGGGGCAGCTGTCTGTGCGGTGGGTCTACCGAACCGTGAGGCGTCCTGTCGCTGCTCTGACCGTCTCCTCGCGAAGACGGCGACGGTCCGCTGTGATCGATGGCACACTCTGAAATCCGATGGGTCACCATGGAACCACCTCCGATCCGAGGAGAGACAGTGGCCGACGTCCCCCACACCTCCGCACGCCACACCACCAACGAGGGTGGTGCGTCGCTGGACTTCAATTCCGTGTTCGTCCGTCCGGGCGAGGCCACCGAGTTGCCCCGCTTCGAACTCCCGAGGGGCCAGGCCCTGCCCGAGACGGCCTATCAGATCGTGCACGACGAGGCGATGCTCGATGGCAACGCGCGGCTCAACCTGGCCACGTTCGTCTCCACGTGGATGGACGACGAGGCCAGGCGCCTGTACGCCGAGACCGTCGACAAGAACATGATCGACAAGGACGAGTACCCCCAGACCGCCGCGATCGAGGAACGGTGCTGGCGGATGATCGCCGATCTCTGGAACGTGCCGGACGTGCAGGACTCCATCGGCACCTCCACCATCGGTTCCTCCGAGGCCTGCATGTTGGGTGGGCTCGCACTGAAGCGGCACTGGCAGGCCAGGCGCAGGGCCCGGGGCGAATCCACGGAGAGCCCCAACATCGTCCTGTCCACCGCCGTGCAGGTCTGCTGGGAGAAGTTCTGCAACTACTTCGAGGTGGAGCCCCGCTGGGTGCCGATCTCTGCGGAGCACCCGATGCTCGACGGCCACGATCTCGAGAAGTACGTGGACGAGAACACCATCGGGGTCGTCGCCATCATGGGCGTCACCTACACCGGTGCCTACGAGCCGGTCGCGGAGATAGCCGGGAAGCTCGACCAGATCGAGGAGGCCACCGGCCTCGACGTGAGGATCCACGTCGACGGCGCGTCCGGCGGGATGGTCGCGCCGTTCTGCCAACCCGATCTTGAATGGGACTTCCGCGTCGAGCGCGTCGTGTCCATCAACACCTCCGGCCACAAGTACGGACTCGTCTATCCCGGTGTGGGCTGGATCGTGTGGCGCGATACGGAGGCTCTCCCGGAGAGCATGATCTTCCACTGCAGCTACCTCGGCGGTGACATGCCGACCCTCGCGCTGAATTTCTCGCGCCCCGGGGCGCAGGTCCTGCTGCAGTACTACATGTTCCTCCGGCTCGGCTGGGAGGGATACCGCCAGGTCCAACAGGGATCCCTCGACGTCGCACAGTTCCTGTCCACCGAGATCGGGAAGCTCGCCCCGTTCGAGTTGGTGAGCCGAGGCGACACGATTCCGGTCTTCGCGTGGCGGCTCAAGGAGGGATACACGGACACGTGGACCCTCTACGACCTGTCGGATCGACTCAGGATGAAGGGCTGGCTCGTGCCCGCCTATCCCCTCGCCGACGACCTGGCGCACCTGACCGTGCTGCGCATCGTGGTCCGCGTCGGCCTCAGCCGCGACCTGGCCTCGGCGTTGATCAAGGACATCGCCGGCGAGGTGCTGTTCCTCGACGAGCTCGACTCTCCGATGCCGCGCCGGGGCGCCGGATCGCACTTCCACCACTGAGAGGCCCGGGGGACACCGTGGCCCGAGGTCGAGTGATCTGAGCTACGGGCGCGCGAGTACGGCGACCATGAAGCCGCTGTCCTCGCTGAACGGCAGGAGGTCCCACGTCGCCCAACGCTGCTCCAGCTCCAACCCGGCCTCGCGGGCGTCGGCGTCGAACTCCTCGCTCGACCACCCGCGGTCGAGACCGAATCCCACCACGAGCCGCCCGGGCCGTCCCTCGACGTCGTCGGACGCCGTCACCAGTCGCGCGGCGAGGTTGGCCAGCACGGCTCCGCGGTCGGCGGGGTCGACGAACGCCAGGACGTTGCCGGCGGAGACCGCCAGGTCGAAGGGTCCGGCCGCCCACCCGTCGGCGGCCAGGTCCGCCACCTCCCAGGTGGCCTCAGGGCACAGCTCCCGCGCCCGTTCGATCAGGTGCGGGTCGAGGTCCACGCCGGTGACCCGGTGTCCGCGCTCGTGCAGGTACGCACCCGTGCGGCCCTGACCGCACCCCACGTCGAGGATTCGGGCGCCACGCGGTGCCATCGCATCGATCAACCGCGCCTCGCCGTCGATGTCGACGCCCTCGGCCACCATGTCGTCCCACCGCCTGGCGTACCGATGCGAGTGCCCGGGGTCGGCTTCCAGGATCTTCTTCCACGTCTGCGTCATGGTTCCCAGTATGACCACGCTGTGCCCCGCCCAGTGTCGACGTCACCCGCCCAGCGGGCGCCTCGACGTCAGCCGTCCAGCTGGCGCATCAGTCGGAACGCCGTCAGGTCCGCGCCCCGGTTCTGGTTGACCAGCGCGAGAACCACGGTGCCGGAGTCCTGACCCATGATCGCGATGGACCGGAATCCGCCGGTCCCGCCGTTGTGCCACAGGGTCCGATCCCCCGCACGGTGCCACCCGAGCCCCATCTGCTCCGGCCCACCCGGTGGAGTGGCGTGGGTGAAGCGGATGGCGTCACCGAGCTCGGCACTCGCCGGGTTAACCTGCGCCGCGAGGAACCGGACCATGTCCGAGGCCGTGGACCGCAGTGCACCCGCGCCTGCGAGACCGGCCAGGGGCCAGGGCTCGGCGGTGCGACGACGGCTCCGGAATCCCACCGCCGTCCGTCGACGCTGATCGGTGGTCATCTGGGCGTCGACGACGGTGTCCATCATCCCGAGCGGGCCGCAGACCCGGTCTCGGACCAGCGTGCCGTAGTCCACTCCGGTCGCCGTGGTCATCGCGGTACCCAGGAGGCCGAAACCCAGGTTCGAGTACTTCGGTCTGCCGTGTCCGGGCACCCGCTTCAGCCGTGCGTAGCGCAGACCCTGCAGCACACCGTCCTCGGTCAGTTCCGCGTACGGGTCGGCACCCTTGCGCAGGTAGGCGGCATTCTCCCGGAGCCCGAGACGCACCGGTGACCGCGGGAGCCCGGAGGTGTGGGTCGCGAGGTGTTGCAGGGTGATCCCCACCCCGTCCCGGCTCGGAACCTCCACACCGGCCGGGAGGAGTTCACGTACCGGGGTGTCGAGCCGCCAGTCCCCTCGGATCACACCGTCGGCGAGCAGGAGCGCGGTGAACGTCTTGGTGATCGACCCGATCTCGAACAAGGTATCCGCGTCCGGGACCTCCCCGCGACCGTCGTCACCTCGGTAGGCGAAAGACATGTCGCCGGCCGGTCCTCCTCCGACCACCAGTCCGACCCGGCGGCGCGCCAGCCGTTCTGCCGCCCTCTCGACGAGTCCCTCGCGTTCGCTCGTCCGGGGTTCCGACCCGAGATCCTCGCCACCCATGACCTCGAGTCAACTGCATCGAGCCATCCGCCGCATCAACCCTGTCTGAACAGTGGTGCACGATGGGCTACATGTCCTCTCTTCCCAGCGCCGCCTCCACCACCGGACCCGATCGCCACGCTCTCCGCTCGCGCGCTGACGAACTGCTGACCGCGCTCGCCGGGCAGGGTGCGGCCCTTCGCGAGGACCAGTGGACGGCGATCGAAGCGCTCGTGGCCGACCGCCGGCGTGCCCTGGTGGTCCAGCGCACCGGCTGGGGCAAGTCGGCGGTGTACTTCATCGCCGCCCGCCTGCTGAGGGAACTCGGTTCGGGGCCCACGGTGATCGTCTCGCCCCTGCTGGCGCTCATGAGAAACCAGGTCGAGGCGGCCGCCCGGGCCGGGGTGCGGGCGGCCACCATCAACTCCGCCAACATGACCGAGTGGGACGACGTGCGCGCCTCGGTGCGCGCCGGCGAGGTGGACGTGCTGCTGGTCAGCCCGGAGCGGCTCAACAACCCCGACTTCCGCGACACCGTTCTGCCCGCCCTGGCCGCAGACGCCGGACTGGTGGTGGTGGACGAGGCCCACTGCGTCTCCGACTGGGGGCACGATTTCCGACCCGACTACCGCCGGATCCGTACGCTCCTGGCCGACCTGCCCGAGGGTGTCCCGGTGCTGGCCACCACGGCCACGGCCAATGACCGTGTGGTGCGCGACGTGGCGCAGCAGCTCGGCGTGGGCGAGCGACCGGTTGGGTCCGGTCACCCGGGCACGGATGCGGGCGACCCCGCGGAGTCCGACACTCTCGTGCTGCGCGGCGGGCTTGACCGAGAGTCGCTGCGGTTGTCGGTGGTGGCGATCGACGACTCGGAGCGGCGCGCGGCCTGGTTGGTGGAGAACCTGGAGTCCCTGCCGGGTAGCGGGATCGTCTACAGCCTGACCGTCGCGGCAGCCGAGGACATGGCCGAGCTACTCACCTCCGCCGGGCACCGCGTGAGCGCGTACACCGGCCGGACGGACGCCGCCGAGCGCGAGGAGCTCGAGCGCGCCCTGCTCGACAACGAGCTCAAGGCGCTGGTCGCCACGTCCGCGTTGGGCATGGGGTTCGACAAGCCGGACCTGGGATTCGTCGTGCACCTGGGCGCCCCTCCCTCCCCCATCTCGTACTACCAGCAGATCGGCCGCGCCGGCCGCGCGGCCGACCGGGCCGAGGTGGTCCTGCTCCCCGGCCCCGAGGACCGGGCCATCTGGAACCACTTCGCCTCCCTGGCCTTCCCGGCCGAGGACGTGGTCCGGAGGGTCCTCGACGCACTCGAACCCGACCGCCCGCAGTCCACCCAGGCCCTGGAACCCGCGGTAGATCTGGGCCGGACCCGCCTGGAGATGGTGCTCAAGGTCCTCGACGTGGACGGCGCGGTCCAGCGGGTCCGTGGCGGTTGGATCTCCACCGGGCGGCAGTGGCACTACGACGCAGAGCGCTACGCGGGTCTGGCCGAGGCGAGGAAGGCCGAGCAGGCGGCGATGATCGAGTACGAGCGGACCGACTCGTGCCGAATGGAGTTCCTGCGCTCCCAGCTCGACGACCCCACCCTCGACCCGGCCTCCGACGGGTGCGGGCGCTGCGACAACTGCACCGGCGAACGCAGGACCACCGCCGTCGACGCCAGCGCACTGACCCGGGCCCGCGAGGCGCTGGAGCGTCCCGGAGTGGTCCTGCCCCCACGCCGGCAGTGGCCCACCGGGCTCGCGCGGCTCGACGTACCTCTCAAGGGCAAGATCACCGACGGCCCCGCCGAGGGCCGGGCGCTGGCGCGCCTGACCGACCTCGGGCTGGGCCAGAAGCTACGAGGGTTGCTCGCCGAGCCCGACCAGGAGGCGCCCGACTGGGTGGTCCGCGCCTGCGTCCCGGTTCTGCGCGACTGGGGATGGGACGAGCGTCCCACCGGCGTGGCGGCCCTGCTCACCGGCGAGCGGCCGATCCTCGTGGGGAGTCTGGCCAGGGCGCTCGCCCAGATGGGCCGCATGGACCACCTCGGGGAGCTCACCCGCGACTCCGCGCTCCCACCGGTGACCGCCCAGAACTCGGCCTATCGGGTAGCTCAGCTGTGGGGCACGTTCACGGGCCCGACCACCGTTCCCGACGGGCCCGTCCTGCTGGTCACCGATCTGTTCGGAACGGGCTGGACAGCCACGGAAGCCGCCAGGCACCTGCGATCCACCGGGGCCCCTGCCGTCCTGCCCCTGGCGGTGGCCACCGCGGGCTGAATCAACGGGTGGGCAGCAGCGGCGGAGCCCACGACACGGGATAATCGCGGCCATGGACTCCTCAACGGTTCTGACACGGCACCTCGGGCCGGTGTTCACCACCTCCCGCCCGCGGGATCTGACATGAGCATCCTGACGGTGGCCGCGCTCGCGGTCGGATTCGTCCTGCTGGTCGCGGGCGGAGAACTACTGGTTCGCGGCGCGAGCAGACTGGCCGGCACCCTGGGGATCTCTCCGCTGGTGGTGGGGCTGACAGTCGTCGCCTTCGCCACCTCGACCCCGGAACTCGCGGTGAGCGTCGACGCCGCCCTGAGCGGCTACCCGGGCCTGGCGGTCGGCAACGTGGTGGGCAGCAACATCGCGAACATCCTGCTCATCCTGGGGCTCACGGCGTTGATCGCGCCGCTCGTCGCGAAGTCCCGAATCGTGCGCGTCGACATCCCCATCATGGTGGGATTCTCGATCGTGCTGTTGCTGGTCGCTCTCGACGGAGTGATCAGTCTGCTCGACGGACTGCTGTTGCTCGCCGGCATGGTGGCGTACGTGGTGGCGACCGTGGTCATCTCGCGTAGGAACGGCGCCGACCCGACCGACACGGCAGAGGTCGGATCGGCCGACGAGCGCACAGGCGCCGGAGCCGACACCGGCGGCGAGCACCCGGTCGACGAGGGCGCTGGAGTCGGAGTTGGCACCGGTGGCGAACATTCGGCGGACGTCGGGTCGTCGCACTCGGTGCTCAAGAGCAGCGCACTGGTGGCCCTCGGCGTTCTCATGCTCGTCGTGGGCGCACGTCTGCTCGTCACCGCAGCGAGCGACCTCGCTGCGGCATGGGGCATGAGCGATCTGGTCATCGGTCTCACCGTGGTGGCGATCGGCACGTCCCTCCCGGAACTCGCGACCAGCCTCGTTGCCGCCTACCGGGGGGAGCGCGACCTCGCCGTGGGGAACATCGTCGGCAGCAACATGTTCAACATCGGCGCCGTTCTGGGCATCACCTCGCTCATCACCCCCATCGAGGTCGCTGCGGGGGCCATCCGCTTCGACCTGCCGAT
>NZ_JAALEE010000360.1:14272-26518 GCF_014145265.1 Dietzia sp. CW19
GTGGCAGTTGCGCTGGCCCTTCTTCCCATCGCGTTCACCGGTATGGCGATCACACGCTGGGAGGGTCTCCTCTTCTCCGGGTTCTATGCGGCCTACATCCTGTACGTGGTGCTCCAGGCGTCCGACCACGATGCGTTGGAGCCGTTCAGTACCGCGATGCTCTGGTTTGTCATCCCCTTCACCGCTCTGTGGCTGATCGTGCTGGCCACCTACGAACTCGGTGTGCTCCGGGGGCGGAGACAGGCTCGACGGCACCTCGTCCCGGATCAGTAGAGCTTTGTATCAGTAGCGGGCTGTATCAGTGGAACGCTGTGGTCGCAGAAACCGGACAACCCGGAACGACCCCGACCTCGGGAGTCAGGACAGTTCGGCGAATCGCTCGGTGTCGCGGACCCTTCCGGAGACGATGATGGTGTCTCCGGAGGTGAGGACCGTCTCGGCGGTGGCGTAGGTGAAGCCCTCCCCCGGGCGCTTGATGGCGACCACCGTGACTCCGAAGTCGGTGCGGATGTTGGTCTGTCCGAGGGGGTGGCCGAGAGCAAAGGCCGGCGCGGACGTCTTGACCATGGCGAAGCCGTCGTCGAACTCGATGTAGTCGATCATCCGGCCCCGCACCAGGTGGGCGACCCGCTTACCCATGTCGTGCTCGGGTCGCACGACGTGGTGGACGCCGATCTGGGTCAGGATCTTGGCATGGGAGTTACTGGTGGCCTTGGCCCAGATGTTGGGCACGCCCAGGTTGATGAGCACCGACGCGGTGAGCAGACTGGCCTCGAGATCGGAGCCCATGCCCACGACCGCCCGGTCGAATTGGTGCACGGACAACTGGCGCAACGATTCCTCGTCGGTGGTATCCGCCACCACCGCGTGGGTCAGACGGTGGGAGACCTTCTGCACCACGGCATCGCTGGAGTCCACTCCCAGCACTTCTGCGCCCTGTGCCATCAACTCCAGGGCCAGGGACTTGCCGAACCGGCCAAGTCCGAGCACTACGACAGCATCGGGAGCTCGTCGTCTAGCCAATGAGGGGCCTCTCTGCGGGAAGGTCGTATCTGCGGCCACGCTGGCGCGCGGCCAGGGCGCTGACCATGGTGATAGGGCCGATGCGACCGAGGTACATCAGCAGTATCAGTATCCACTGTCCCCAGTGTGGAAGTTCGGCGGTGATCCCCGTGGACAACCCCACCGTGGCGAACGCCGAGGTGACCTCGAACAGCAGCTCGTTGAGCCCGAAGGGAGTCCCGGCCAGCAACACGATCGTCGAGGTCATCACGAGCCCGATTCCGATCAACGCCACCGCCAGCGCCTGACGCTGCACCCGGGTGTCGACTCGGCGATCGAGAATGGTCACCGACCTCTCGCCCCGGACCTCGGCGATGATGATGAACAGCAACAGGGCGAAGGTGGTGACCTTGATTCCGCCGGCGGTGCCACCGCTGCCCCCGCCGATGAACATCAGCACATCGGTGACCAACAGCGTCGCGTCGTCCAAATCTGCGTAGTCGACGCTGTTGAACCCGGCTGTCCGGGGCATCACGCCCTGGAACGCGGCAACCAGGACTTTCTGTGACGCACTGTAGGTCTGCAGGGTGCGGGCCCACTCGAGCGCCAGGACCGCGGCGAAACCGAACACCAGCAGTACCGCCGTGACCGAGACGGTCAGTCGCGTGTGCAGGGTCCAGCCCGCCCGCGACCGGCTCCCCGGTGCCGCCCGGCGCAACCGACGCCCCACCTCGAACAGAACCGGGAACCCCAGGCCGCCCAGGATCACCGCGCCCATCAGCGGTACGCAGATCCACGGGTCGGTGGCGAACCCGATCATGTTGTCGCTGTAGAGGGCGAACCCGGCGTTGTTGAACGCCGAGATCGAGTGGAACACCCCGAGCCACAGTGCCCGCAGCGCGGGTTCGTCGTAGCCCAGTGCGAAGCGGAGCGTCAGCGCGGCCGCGGTGACCAGCTCGATCAATACGCTCCACCGGATCACGCCGATGACGACGCCGCGGACGTCGCCGAGCTCTGAGGCCCGGGCCTCGGCTGCGGTGTTCATCCGGGCCTTTAGCCCGATCTGATCGGCCAACATCAGACCGACCATCGAGGCCATGGTCATGATCCCCAGGCCGCCGGCCTGGATCAACGCGAGGATTACCCCCTGCCCGAACCCTGACCAGTGCACTGGGGTGTCCACGACGATCAACCCGGTCAGGCACATCGCTGATGTCGAGGTGAACAGCGCCTCCGTCACGCTCGTGTTGCTACCGGGTTCCACCGCCCCGGGCAGCAGCAACAACGCGGTGCCCACCACGATCGCCGCGGCGAAACTCATCGCCACGACCCTGACCGGGCTCAACACCGCCCACCCGGACAACCGCCGTAACCCCGACGGCGACACCAGTCTGTACCCACCAGTCACGAACACAGACTGTAGACCTACAGCCGGGAACTGCCATTCCACAGACCCACCACGACCGGCAACCGAGAGGCGTCCCTCACCGGCCGCCGTCTCACACGGTGATGCGCAGTGACTGGAGCCGACGGACCAGCAGACTCTGGTGCCACTCGGCCCGGGAGGCGTCGATCCCGGGGACCGCGTCGAGGCCCAGGAGGAAGTCGAGTGCGGCGAGCGACTCCAGCCGCGCGAGCGCCGCCCCCACGCAGAAGTGGATCCCGCGCCCGAACGACAGGTGCGACCCCTCCCCCCGGTCAGGCATGAACTGACCCGGTCGGCTGAACTGTCGGTCATCCCGGTTGGCGCTACCCCAGAGCAGGAACAGACGCGTGCCCGCCGCGAGTCCGACCCCGCCGAGTTCGGTGTCCCTGGTGACGTGTCGGTAGTGCCCACGGAACGGCGCCTCCAGCCTCAGGGTCTCCTCGATGAAGAGCGGGCGGGCGGCGGGGTCCGACCGCAGTGTGTCCAGGCATTCCGGGTGCTGCCCCAGGCGCCAGACCAGCGAACCCAGATGTCCTACAGTCGACTCGATCCCGGCCGCCACCAGCTGGACCAGGACCTGCACCGCGACCTCGTGGGTCAAGTCGGCGTCGTCGACCAGACGCGCGAGGTCTCCGAGCACCGAGGCCGGTCGAGTGGCCCGCGCTTCTGTGAGCGTGCCGGAGAGGTACTCGATCAGCTCCCCGGCCGATCGGACCGAGTCGTCGAGCTCGTCGGCCGAGACCATCCCGTCCAGCATCCGCGTACTGGCGAACGCCCATTCACACAGCCGGTCCCCGTCCTGCTGGGGCAGCCCCATGAGCTTCGCGACGACCGAGGCCGGGAGGCGTTCGGCGATGTCCTTGACCCAGTCGATGCCCCCGTCCCGGCAGCGCTCCGACCAGAGTTCACGTAGCCGATCGTCGATGAAGGGCCGCCAGGCCCGGAGCTTGCGCGGGGAGATCGACGGCATGACCAACTTCCGGTGGGCCCGGTGGACCTCCCCGTCCGCGGTGGCCAACACGTGCACTGGGGAGCCCAGTTCGGCGACGGGGAATTCGGTCACCTCCCCGTCCGGCCCCACGACCATCGTCGCGGTGAGGTTGGACGAGAAGTCCTCGACCCGGCCCGTCGCCTGAGTATTTGGAGGCTTGGGGGCCACCGGATATTGCGTCTGGGGGCCAGCAGTATTGCCGTTGGGGGCCGGTGATCTTCTCTGTTGGGGCCACCGGCCCCCGCCGGGGTGGTTAGCTACTGGGTCGCGGCGAGGTGCTCACGCATGTTGTGGGTGCCGGTGTCGATCCAGATGGTGTTGTGGACGATACGGTCCATGACGGCGTCGGCGTGGACTCCGGAGCCGAGGCGCTGGTGCCAGTCCTTCTTGGGGTACTGCGTGCAGAAGACTGTCGACCCGGTGTCGTAGCGCCGCTCGAGGAGTTCGAGGAGCATCCTGCTGATCGTCTCGTCGGGGTGGTCGAGGAGCCATTCGTCGATCACCAGTAGGGAGAACGCGGCGTACTTCTTGAGGAACTTGTTCTGGCCCTGGGGTCTGTCTTTGGCCAAGGCCCACGCTTCTTCGAGGTCGGGCATCCGGATGTAGTGCGCCCGGATCCGGTGCTGGCAGGCTTGCTTGGCCAGGGCGCAGCCGAGGTAGGACTTGCCCGAGCCGGTGAAGCCTTGGAAGACGACGTTCTGCTGGCGCTGGATGAACGAGCAGGTGGCGAGCTGCGCGAGTACGGCCCGGTCCAGACCACGCTCCTCGACCAGGTCCACCCGCCGGAGATCCGCGCCCGGGTAGCGCAGGTTGGCCCGGCGGATGAGTCCGTCGATCTTGGAGTGGTTGAAGCTCTCGTGGGCGTGGTCGACGACCAGCTGAAGGCGCTCGCCGAAGCTCATGCCGACCACGTGGTCGTCGTGTTGCGCTTCGAGCGCCTCGAGCAGTGACTGCGCGCCCATCTCGCGGAGCTTGCGCTTGGTTTCGCTATCGATGCTGCTCATCGGGCGCTCCTGGCGTAGTAGTCGGCGCCGCGGACGTACCCGCTGGCCTGCTCGGGCTCGGTCCGTGATGGCCCGAGGGCGGCGGTCTTGTCCTGGCCGGTGGCCAGAATGGGGTGGATATGCGCGTAGCGGGGTGAGCGCACCGGTCCGGTCAGCGCCAGGGCGCAGGCGGCTTCGACCCGCTCGGCTGAGAACCGCCGCGAAAGGCGCAGCACCGCCAGGGCGGCGTCCAGGCCTTGCTCGTCGACGGGCACGGATTCGAAGACCCGGTTGACCACGATCACCGCCGCTGGCCCCACCCGCTCGGCCCACGCCCGTACCCGGGGCGCATCCCACTGCTGGTACTGGCGGCCGGCCGGCAGGTCGGCGTCGTTGGTGCGGTACTGGCCTGCCGTCTGCTCGGGAAGCAGAAGGTGGCTGGAGATTCTCTCGGTGCCGCGGTAGATCTCCAGCGTGCGGGCGGTGATTCGCAGGTCGACCTTGGTGCCGATGTGCGCCAGCGGGGCCGAGTAGAAGTTGCGCTCGAACACCACGTGCCCATTGCGGCCGACCCGCCGGCCGTAGAGCCACCGGCTGATCTCGAACGCCACCGCCGGCAGCGGCGTCAGCAGCAACTGCTCCTCGGTGGCGAACACGCTCAGCCGGGAACCGGGGCGTTTCTGGAACGGCTCGCGGTTGTAGGCGTCCATTCGCTCCCCGATGGCCTCGGCCAGTTCGGGCACCGTGTGGAACTTCCGGTCCCGCAGGCCGGCGATCACCCAGGTCGCCACGTGCGCGACGGTGTTCTCGGTGCTCGCCTTGTCTTTCGGCCGCCGTATACGCCCTGGTAGGACCGCTGCCGAGTAGTGGGCGGCCATCTCCCGGTAGGCGTCATTCAGGACGATCTCCCCGTCGCGGGGATGCTTGATCACGCCGGTCTTGAGGTTGTCGCACACGATCCGCGGCACCGACCCGCCGAAGGCTTCGAACATCGCTACGTGCGCCCGCAGCCACGCGTCCTGCTGCATGTCGATGCTGGGCCAGACGAACGCGTACCTGCTGAACGGCAGGCACGCCACGAACAGGTACACCTTCGTCACCGCCCCAGTGACCGGGTCGGTCAGCTCCATCGTGGGGCCGGACCAGTCGACCTCGACAGTCTGGCCGGCCTTGTGCCCGACGCGGGAGGCGGCGCCGGTGACCATCACGTGTCGCTGGTAGATCTTGCACCATCGGTCATAGCCCATCGCCGGCGCTCTCGTGGTGGCGCAGCGGTCGGTGTACTCGCCGTGCAGCAGCTTGAGCGTGACCCCGACCCGGGCCATCTCGCGGTGGACCTGTTCCCAGTCCGGCTGGGCGAACACGCTCTCGTGCTCCCCGCGGCCTGGGAACAAGCGGGCGTACACCTGCTCATCGGTGAGCTCGGCGACGTCGTCCCAGCTCGTCTCGGTCGCATCGGCGGCCTCCAGGACCGCCGCGATGCTTTTGCGGGACATGCCCTGCGAGGCGGCGATCGCCCTGCCTGACAGGCCTTCGGCGCGAAGCTGCAACACGAGCTTCGCCCTAATCTTCCGTACCATCACGGATTGCTCCTTCCGCCGCGTGCCCTATACACGCGGCGGAAGGAGCCTAAGAGCAGGTGGCCCCCACGGGCGCTACTGCTGGCCCCCAAGCGCAATAACTCGTCAAACGACGAACGGCCCCCGGAGGCAATACCGGTGGACCCCAGTAAGACGAATATTCACGCCTCCACCATGAGGTCCCAGGACCGGACGGCGAAGAACGACGAGTCCCCGATCCGTTCGATCCCCGGCGACACACGTGACGGGTCGAGGAGGTCCATGACGTCGCCCGCGCTCTGCATACCTGCCACCCTCGCGCACGAGCTCGTGCCGCACGGTGGTTTCAGGGACACGGCGTTTTCAGAGACACAGTGGATTCGGGGACGCCGTTGTTCCACCGCGGCCGTGGTTCCACCGGGGCCGAGGATTCGGGGACGACGTGCTCAGGCGACGAGAGCGGTGGCGCTCCCCCGGGTTCCGCCGAGCAGTACCAGCCCCACTCCGATGACCAGTGAGACCGCGGCGCTCGTCAGGAGCAGCGCACCGAGGCCCAGGGCCGGGATCACGGCCCCGGCGAGGGCCGGCGCGATGACTGAACTCACCGCTCCGACCACCAGGCACGCCGTGAATGCCGCTCCCGCGCGATCGGGGACCAGCTCGGCGGTCCACACCGCCAACACCGCCGAGCCCGCCATGTACCCCACGCCGAAGACGCCTGCCGAGATCACAGTTGTGACAATGGAGTCGCCGGCTACGCCCAGCAGCGCCAACGCCAGGGCCACGATCACCAGGCACATCGCGGCGACCCGGCTGCTGCCCCACCGCCCCGCCATGGCGCCGGTGGCCAGCGCCACCAGACCGCAGGCGCCGATCAGGACGTAGACCACCGAGACCGCGATCGCCGGCAGGTCGGTGCCGCCGAGGACGTCCGCGGCGTAGGTGAAATAGATGACAACGACGGCGAAGTACACGACCGAGTAGCTGAACGGCTCCAGAGTCTGCTCGCCACTTGCGATTAGCGGGAGCAATAGCCGTCTTGTCCCTGCCATCGCACCCGAGGGCTAACCTCTAGGAAACCCCGTGCCGACCGCATCCGGCAAGAAAGTTGAGCAAGTGAAACTCTCCAAGCATGCAGCTGAACGCGCTTTACAGAACGTCGTCATTTTCGGAGACACCGACATATTTCCATTCCCTTTCGAATTGAACGCCATCCGAGAGGATCCCGAGGGCTTTGCTGAGTTACTGGTCGAAATGTCCGTTGATTTCGAACAAACTATAACCGACTACCCGGTTGAGCACTTCTCGACGCTATCCCCAACAGGCTATGCAGGATTCCGTTGGGCCACACAAATCGATCCAGTTTGGAACGCATATTTTCTGGCCTGCGTTCTTGAACTAAGTCCAACCATTGAGCAAATGCGATTGCCTGTTGACGCAAAGCGGGTCTTCTCCTATCGACTCACAACTACTGACGACAGAATTTTCGCCGAAGGCGGATGGAGGCAGTTCCAAGAACAATGCCGCAACCTTTCGGAAGACCACAAGTATGTCGTGTCTGTCGACATCGCCGATTTCTACTCGAGGATTTATCATCATCGAATAGAGAACGCTCTCCGAGTTGCAGACCCCGACGGGGTTCGAACAAAACAGATAATGGCCATCTTGGGCAACCTGTCCAATGGCACCTCGTACGGCTTGCCCGTCGGTGGGGCAGCCGCACGAGTACTCGCCGAACTGGTTTTATCAAGGACCGATCTACTACTAGCGAGAAATCCGAGCATAGGAGAATTCTGCCGCTACGTCGACGACTACAGATTTTTTGTCGACGACCTAGAATCCGCATATCAAACCATAGGGTTCCTATCCGAGAAGCTCCTTCGTAACGAGGGACTGTCGCTTCAGAAGAACAAGACCCGAGTGCAGAAATCCGCCGAGTACCTGTCAACTCTCGACCCTGCCGACCCTATCCCCGGAAGCGCAGAAGCCTTCCTGGGAATACAAATAAACTATGACCCCTATTCCGATACTGCCGAACACGACTTTGAGACAACTAAGGAACAAATTGCAAAATTTGATGTCTTGAGCCTCCTCCATGCAGAGTTCAATAAAGACCGTATACACACAGCGACGACTAAACGTTTGGTGCAAGCGGTGAAATTCATGGATAAGGCTCCACGAATTACTGCCATCGAGTCAATGATTGAGAACATCGGAAACCTCTGGCCGGTGGTCCCACAAGTCTTAATCGCCACAAGATCAGCGTTAGAAAACTTCCAAGATGATTCCGCAGTTGAGAGGATTCACGAGAGCATTCGGGGGCTGATTCAGAACAGGCATCATTCGGCGCAGGTCGACCTCAACCTACAATACATGATTCGCACACTCGCCACCCGCCACTCAGTTGAGAACGAAGAGCTCCTCGTCTCCCTGTTTAATTCTGCTCACGGCTATGCTGGATCGCCTTCGCCAACAATCCAAAGAGACATTATCCTAATTATGGCCAACTGGGGAGCAACCTACTGGCTAAGCGATCAGAAGAACTACTATGCGGGCTATAGGCCTTGGGTTAAGAGGGCATTTCTTATCTCGTCATATCGCCTGGGAGACGAAGGCGATCATTGGCGCAGGCCAACCGTCCGCAAACTCCCGAAACCCGAGCTCATTTTCAGGGACTGGTTCTCTGGTCGTGTATCCCGCCCGAATTGGGACGTGCCACTATGATAAGCATCGGTCAATTTGTAAACTTGGATTCAACGTGGCACAAATGCACACCGACCCTTCCAGAGTTTTCTCGTTGGGCGAATCGAAATCTGCGCTTCTCTGGGAACTCTGTTGAACAGCATTGCGAACCTGAACGCGCAGCGCTGGTGGCAGAAGCAGCTTTTCGTCTCGCTAGTCTTGGCGGACAACCGTTGGAGCTACCGCGAGCGGAGGACGCAGCCCGAAAATTTGTTACTGCGCTTCCGGGAGGAGAAAGCGCAAGAGCACCGCTCTCCGAACAAGAGGGGAAGGAGGTGCTTGCGCTGTGTACCGGAGTCCAGAATTTTCTGGGTTCGGGATCCCCGGTGGAGTTCCTGCATCAAGTCCCGGGTTGCGGAGTGGTGAGGTCCGGCCACATCGACATCATTCGCCAGTCGGAAATTATTGAAGTCAAGTCGGTACGCCGCCTATTCCGCAGTATCGATTTCCGCCAGGCACTCGCCTACGCCGCGCTTGTATACTCTGTTGGAGGTTCAACCAAAGTTCTGACCATATTCAATCCCCGCGCGGGTTACTACTTCAGCGGCTCCCTTTCCAAAATCGCTTTCGCATGCGCCGGAAAACCAGCAGTTAGTCTCCTAGAGGACTTAGTCGAGGAGATGACGTCTGCCGAATTGTCGCGATGAGAGCGCTCCTGCAGTCCGCGTGGGTCACACCTCCCGCGCCATCGCCCGACCGGCCTTCATCCCCGAGAAGATGCAGCCGCCGAGGAAGGTGCCCTCGAGGGAGTTGTAGCCGTGGACCCCTCCGCCACCGAAGCCGGCGACCTCACCGGCCGCATACAGGCCCGGGAAGGGTTCGCCGTCGGGACGCAGACACTGGGAGTCCAGCGTGGTCTCGATCCCGCCCAGGGTCTTGCGGGTCATGAGGTGCACCTTGACCGCGATCAGCGGGCCACCGGAGCCGGCGGCGGAGCCCTTGCCGGCGCCGGAGTCCGCGAGGAGCTTGTGCGGCTTGGCGATGCGGGTGAGCTTGTCGGTGAGCACCCGGCGTGAGTTGTGGATGGCCTGCACCTGCGCGTCCTTGGCGAAGGGGTTGTCCATCTGGCCATCCATCGCCAGGACGAACTCGCGCACCTTCTCCAGATCGAGCTCGGGTTCGCCCTCGCGGACCAACTCGTTCATCCCCGTCACCAACTCCTCCAGGGAGTCGGCCACCACCCAGTCCACGCCCTTCTCGGCGAACTCGCCGACCGACGGCGGCAGTCCCTTCTTGGCGCGGGACAGGAACTTCTTGACCACCTTGTCGGTCATCTCCGGATTCTGTTCGGAGCCCGAGAGCACGAACTCCTTCTCCGCGATGGCCGAGTCCAGGATGAACCAGGAGTGGTCGTGCCCGGTCCGGCGGATGGCCTCGACGGACGCGGTGGTGTGGAAGCCCGGGAACAGCGGCACCGGCATCCGCGCGCCGGTGGCGTCCAACCAGAGCGTCGACGGGCCCGGGATGATGCGGATGGCGTGCGAGGGCCAGATGGGCGCGAAGTTGGCGACCCCTTCGGTGTAGTGCCACATCCGGTCGCGGTTGATGAGGTTCGCCCCGGCTGTCCCCGAGATCTCGAGCATGCGACCGTCGACGTGTTCAGGGACCCCCAGGATGAGGTCCCTGGGCGCCTCGCCGAGCCGGTCCGACGGCCAGTACTGGCGCACGAGGTCCGGGTTGCCGCCGATCCCGCCAGAGGACACGAGCACCGCGCCGCCCCGGAACTCGAACCGGCCCGTCTCCTCGCGGGGGGAGGACACGCCCCGGTCCAGATCGCACGGGACGAGGGTGGCACCTCGCACGCCGACCGCCCGGCCGTCCTCGACCACGATCTCGTCGACGCGGTGACGCACCGCGAAGCGCACCCTCCCCTCGGCTGCCGCTGTGCGCACCGGCTCCTCGAAGACGCGCACGACCTCGGGCCCGGTGCCCCACGTGACGTGGAACCGCGGGACCGAGTTGCCGTGGCCCTCCACGTCCCCACCGCCACGCTCAGCCCAGCCGACGGTGGGGATGATCTTCAGCCCGAGCCCGTTGAGATACGTGCGCTTCTCCCCCGCCGCGAACTCCACGTAGGCCCGCGCCCACCGCCGGGGCCAGTGGTCCTCGGGTCGGTCGAACGCAGCCGAACCGAGCCAGTCCCGCCACGCCAGGTCCAGCGAGTCATGGACGCCGATGCGCCGCTGCTCGGGGGTGTCCACCATGAACAGGCCGCCGAGCGACCAATAGGCCTGACCGCCGAGGTTCTTCTCGTTCTCCTGGTCCACCACCAGGACCTTCTTGCCCGCCCGGCTCGCCTCGTAGGTGGCGACCAGCCCCGCGAGGCCGTGGCCCACCACGATGACGTCGGGCGTGAACCCGGGCTCGGGTGCCGGGAGCGGCCCGGCATTGGCCGCGGTCGAGGTGGACGGCGGGGCGTACGACGGGTAGTCGGGGTGGACGGGCCGGGCCTCCCCGGACGTGCGGGCGGAACGGGACGCGGAATCGGTCATGGGTCCAGTGTGCCGGGTCACTCCAGCAGATGGCGCAGATACAGCTCGGGGGCCGCGAGATACCGGCGGTGGTGGTCCACCATCGCCAGATCCTCCCAGCGGCTGCGGTGCATCCCGTCGTCCGACAGCTCGTACACCACGGCCCCCGGCACGGAGGCCAGGATCGGCGAGTGGGTGGCCATGAGGACCTGCGCACCCCGGCGATCGGCCAGCTCGAGCAGCAGCGCGACCAGACGGAGCTGGGCGTCGAAGGACAGTCCCGCCTCGGGCTCGTCCAACACGAACAGCCCGCCGCCGGAGAACCGGGAGGAGTCCACCAGGTCCCAGAACGCCTCGCCGTGACTGCGCGCGTGGAAGTTCTGCCCCGGCCCGGAGGACTGCAGGTAGGTGAACAGGCCGTGCATGGTCTCGGCCCGCACGAAGTAGCCCCACCGCGGCGCCCCACCCCCGCGCACCAGGCGCAGCGCCTCGTGCAACGGGGACTCCGACGCCCACGTCGCGTTCCGGGCGCCCGTGGACCCGCCCTCGGCGTTCAACCCGAACGCCATGGCCACGGCCTCGACGATCGTGGACTTGCCGGAGCCGTTCTCCCCCACCAGGACGGTGAGGTCGTCCAGCTCGAACCCGTCGCGCACCAGATCGCCCACCGCGGGCACCGAGTACGGCCAGGTATCGGCGGCCCCGGCGAGGCCCGGGTCCACCGCGACACGAACCAGTGGTCGCGGGTCCAGCACTCCATCTCGACTCACGCGGCCACGGTACCGTGGCCGACATGCGGATCCACCAGATGAACTGCGGGACGTTCGCCGGACGCCTCCCCACCCGAGTGCTGCTGGTGGAGGCCCCGGCCGGGCTGGTGCTGGTGGACACCGGCATCGGGCTCCGGGACATCGCCGACCCCGCCGCCCGGCTGGGCCCGTTGCGGCACGCGATGCGCCCGCGCCTGGACCCCTCCGAGACCGCGTACCGGCGCATCGAGGCCATGGGGTTCGACCCCCGCGAGGTGCGCCACATCGTGCTCACCCACATGGACTTCGACCACATCGGCGGA
>NZ_JAALEE010000361.1:0-2384 GCF_014145265.1 Dietzia sp. CW19
CCGGAGCGGTCCCCGGGTGCCGGGGCGTCGTGGGTCGGGCCGTCGTGGGCCGGGCTCTGGTGCGAGGGGCCACCTGTGAGGCCCGGCGGCATCGCGCGGGGCGTGTGATTGGCCAGCGCACCGGCGGTGTACAGCCGTGCCTGCCCCTTGGGTAGCGGAGGCCTGTCGTTGGCGCTGATCACGGCGATCCACGGGATCGGTATGGACCCCGCGACGATGGCCAGTGCGATCCACGGGTTGTTCCAGAGAGCCAGGGAACCCGCGGCGAGGAGCAACGCCGGGATCCGGATGGACATCAGGAGGAAGTACCGCTTCTTCCGCGCCGTGAGCTCGTCCCGGTAGGACTCCCGCGCGGCGGTGATCAGAACGGGCCTCGCGGTGCCGTCCCGATCCTTGGACCGCTTGCGACGGGAGTCGGGTGCCATGGCCCCCAAGGTACTCCGGCGTTGGCGCGCCGACCGTGGCGTGCGGCATCATGAGGGGGTGAGCACCACCCGGACCAAGACACTAGAGCGCCCCGAGGTCACGACGACCGAGGAGACGCAGGACGACGCGCCCAAGTTCTTCCACTACGTGGACAAGAGCAAGATCGCCGAGAGCGCGGTCATGGGCTCCTATGTGATCGCCCTCTGCGGCGAGGTGTTCCCTGTCACCCGGTCCGCCAAGCCCGGTTCTCCCGTCTGCCCGGAGTGCAAGCGCGTCTACGAGACCCTGAAGCCTGGTGAGTGAACCCGGCGCGGTCCCGGGCACCGAGGAGCAGACCGCAGACCCCGCCGCCACGGCGGCCGCGGGCGCGCCGCTGCGCGCCTGGCAGCGGACCGCGCTGCGCAAGTACCTCATGGCTCGGCCGAAGGACTTCCTCGCCGTGGCCACCCCCGGCGCCGGTAAGACGACGTTCGGTCTGCGCGTGGCCACCGAACTCCTGACCGACCGGACGGTCGACGCCATCACCGTGGTGGCCCCCACCGAGCACCTCAAGTTCCAGTGGGCCGAGGCCGCCGCGAGGGCCGGTATCGCGCTCGATCCCGAGTACTCCAACTCCTCCGGCGCTCTCGCACCGGAATACCACGGCGTGGTGGTCACCTACGCCCAGGTGGCCTCCCACCCGTTCAAGCACCGCGAACGGACCGCATCCCGCCGTACGCTGGTGATCCTCGACGAGATCCACCACGGCGGCGACGCCAAGAGCTGGGGAGACGGCATCCGTGAGGCGTTCGACGACGCCGAGCGTCGCCTGTCCCTGACCGGCACACCGTTCCGCTCCGACGACAGTCCGATCCCGTTCGTCACCTACGAACCCGACGGCCAGGGCCATCAACGGTCCAGGGCCGACCACTCCTACGGGTACGCCGACGCCCTGGCCGACGGCGTCGTGCGACCCGTCGTCTTCCTCGCCTATTCCGGCGAGGCGCGCTGGCGGACCAACGCCGGTGAGGAGTTCTCCGCCCGGCTCGGCGAACCACTCAGCGCGGACCAGAACTCGCGCGCCTGGCGGGTGGCGCTGGACCCCCACGGCGACTGGATGCCGGCGGTCCTCCAGGCGGCACACACCAGGCTCCGGCAGATCCGCGCGGGTGGGGTGCCCGACGCCGGCGGGCTGGTGATCGCCACCGACCAGGAACGCGCTCGCGAGTACGCGGCTCTGCTCACGGAGATCACCGGGCGGGCCCCCGTCGTCGTCCTGTCCGACGACCCCACCGCCTCGAGCCGGATCGGCACGTTCTCCGCCTCGACGGACGAGTGGATGGTCGCGGTCCGCATGGTCTCGGAGGGAGTGGACGTGCCGCGCCTGAGCGTGGGGGTGTACGCCACCAGCGCCTCGACCCCCCTGTACTTCGCCCAGGCCATCGGCCGGTTCGTCCGGTCCCGCAGGCCGGGGGAGACCGCGTCGGTGTTCCTGCCGTCGGTCCCGGTCCTGTTGCAGCTCGCCTCCCAGATGGAGGCCCAGCGGGATCACGTCCTGGGCAAGCCCCACCGCGAGGACGGGCTCGAGGACGAGTTGCTGGCGCAGGCCAACCAGCAACACGACGAGCCCGACGCGGACGACGAGGGCAAGGGGTACATCTCCCTCGGGGCGGACGCCGAACTCGACCAGATCGTCTACGAGGGGTCCTCCTACGGCACGGCCACGTTCGCGGGGAGCGAGGAGGAGGCCGACTACATCGGTCTCCCCGGTCTGCTCGGGGCGGACGACGTCAAGGCCCTCCTGCGCCAGCGGGAGAAGGAGCAGATCAGGCGGTCGTCCGGTGAGGGGTCCTCCGCGCCCGGGGCCGTGGCGGTGGTGGGCGTGGGGACGGACCCGACCATCTCCGGCACCACCCTCCCGGGCAACGCCGGCGGTCCGGGGGCGAACGCGGGTGCGGCTGCCGCCCGCGTGGCCTCCG
>NZ_JAALEE010000362.1:0-2960 GCF_014145265.1 Dietzia sp. CW19
GTGGCGGACGGGTCGGGTCGTGGAGGTCACGCGGACGCCGGCGTGGCGTGCCGAGGTCGACCACTCGGTGGCGGGAGGCCTCGAGGGAGCAGTCCGCGGGGCGGGTGCGCGGGTGCTCGGCGTGGACCACGGCCGGCGGGTGGTGTTGACCGTCGCCGGGGAGCTCGAGGTGCTGGGGCCGATCCTGGCGACCCGGACCTCCGGTGGGGTCGAGTGGCAACCCGCAGGGGTGGCGACCACCGAGAACGCGGTGCGGTGCCGAGATATGGAATCCTGACGGTATGAGCATGCAGCCCTACCAACCGAACTCGATCGAGGTCCAGAAGCAGCAGGTGCGCAAGGATGCGCGCACCACGGCGATCGCGCTGGGCGTGACCGTGGTGGCGCTGCCGATCGCATTGTTCGCCAGCTCGTTCTTCACCGTGGTGGCGATCCTCGCCGGGATCGTGGCGATCTACAAAGGCAACCAGGTGCGCCAGGCCATCTCGGGCAAGCCCAAGAATCGCGAACTGTACTGACGGATCCGGATCGACCGTGGGCGTCCCCGGTCAGCCGTGGCGGCGGACCACGTCGGTGAGATCCGCCCGATCGGCCCGGAAGGTGTTGGCGGGGTGCTCGGGGTCGGCGTAGCCGAAGGCGATCCCGCACACGATCAGCCGGTCCTCACCGATCCCGAGGTGCTCGCGGACCCCGTCCGAGTAGAGCGCGAGCGCGGCCTGGGCGCAGGTGGCCACGCCCAGCGAGGACGCCGCCGCGAGGAACGTCGCCACATAGCCACCGCAGTCCACCGCGCCGTAGGTGCCCAGGCCCGCGTCCGAGGTGATCACCGCGACGTGCGGGGCGCCGAAGAACCGGTAGTTCTCCAGCATCTGCGTGAGCCGTGCCTCCTTGTCCGAGCGCTCGATGCCCAGCGCGGTGTAGAGGCCGTACCCGCTGGCCCGCCGCCGTTCGCCGTACACGCCCTCGTAGCGCTCGGGTGCCGGCAGGTCCGAGCGCATCCCGTTGGCCAACACGTACTCCGTGAGGTGCTTGCCGAACTCGGCGGTCGCCTGCCCGGTCACCAGGTCGACCTGCCAGGCCTGAGAGTTGCACCAGGACGCCGTGCGCTGGGCCATCTGCAGGATCCGGTCGATCGTCTCCTCGGGAACGGGGTCGGACGTGAATCCTCGGCAGCTGTAGCGGTCGTCGAGGATCCGCTCGAGCGTGGCGGCGGCGTCGGTCATGGGCCCTCCAGGAGGTCGTGCGGGACTGTGATGTCAGTCTCGCACGGGGGGCACGCGGCCCCCGGCCGGGGCCCGTCCCGAGCCCCGGCCGGATCCTTCGTGCAACCGGGTGACCGCGGTGGGATCAGTCCGCCGGGTTCCCGGCCACGTCCACGCTCCAGGTGACGCTGAACCGGTCCGTCAGCATCCCGAAGCCGGCGCTCCACGCGGACGCCGCGAGGGGCTCGATGACCGTCGCACCCTCGGCGAGTGCGCTCCAGTACCCCTCCGCCTCACCGAGGGAGCTGACGCTGACGGAGACGAAGAACGGCTGATCGGTCACCGTCATGCCGTTCTGGCGGGTCGTGAGACCACCGAAGGGCTCGTCGCGTCCGGGGATGACGTACGCCATGACGCTGAAGCCGCAGTCCGCGGTGACGCGGCCGAAGACCACCTTCCCGGCGTCCGGGGCGTCCTGGGGCATCCCGACCTCGCCATAGGTCGTGATGTGCACCTCGCCGCCGAAGGCGCGCTGGTAGTGCGCGAGCGCCTCCCGTGCGGTGCCGGGCAGGTTGAGATGTGTGGTGGTGGTGACTGACATGGTGACTCCCTCGGGTGGGACCGGATCCGCGGCGATCTGCCGCTCGGCTCCATCGTGTCGGGGCTCGAGGACACGGGGTGTCCTCTTTTCCGGGAGAATGGGACCATGAGCGGAGCTCCCGAGCGGACACTGGCGTTGCTCTCCCTCCTGCAGTCCCCGAGGAGTTGGCGGGGTGAGGAGTTGGCGCAGCGCCTGGAGGTGACGACCCGCACCGTGCGTCGTGACGTGGACCGCCTCCGCGAGTTGGGGTACCGGATCCAGGCGGTGAAGGGGCCCGACGGCGGGTACCGGATGGAGTCGGGGACGGAGTTGCCGCCCCTGAGGTTCGACGACGACCAGGCGGTCGCGATCGCCATCGCCCTGCGACACTCGGCCGCCGCGGGTGTCGAGATGGGTGATGCCGCGCACCGCGCGCTGGCGACGGTACGACAGGTGATGCCCTCACGACTGCGGCACCGGATCGACGGGATCCGGTTCGACAACTCAGCCCACCCCACCGGAGTCGACTCCACCGGCGTCACCCCCGCCGTCGTGGAGGCCGTCAGCGAGGCGGTGCGGAGGAGGATGACCCTGCGCTTCGGCTACCGCGACCCCGATTCACCGTCCCGGCGGACACAACCGCACGGGGTGGTGGCGCGGAACGGACGCTGGTACCTGGTTGCGTGGGACCTGGACAGGGACGACTGGCGGACGTTCCGGCTGGATCGTATGACCCCACGACTACCCACCGGGCCCGCCTTCGAGGCCAGGGGGATCCCGACCGGCACCGCGACGGGATTCCTCGCGAGCCGGTCGAAGGGGTCCGCCCACGACGACGCGTGGCCGTGCGTCGGGGAGGTCGTGATCGACCTCCCCGTGATTGACGTGGCCCGCTGGGTGCACGACGGCGAGGTCGAGGCGCTGTCGGCGCACTCCACCCGGGTGACGCTCGGGTCGTGGTCCTGGGCCGGCGTGATCGCCGCGGTCGTGCGTTTCGACGCCGGGTTCCGCGTCCTCGGCCCCGACGGACTGCTCCGGGCGGCGCGGGAGCTCGAGACCCGGCTGGCCGCCGCGCGGACACCCCGTGACGGTGTCCCGACCGGTTAGCGACGACCGGTCTCGCTATCCTCGCCCTATGGCAGTGCGGGTGGACGCGTGGACGTGGTCGGTGCGGCTGA
>NZ_JAALEE010000363.1:0-7359 GCF_014145265.1 Dietzia sp. CW19
TCGCCAGGATCCTGGCCCGCCTGGCCGAGCTCGGCCACGTCCGGCTCACCGGCCCGGACGTCGCCGCACCGGAGCCGGTGCCCACCCCGCGACCGACCGCCGTCCGACAGGTCCACATCCTCGGGAGGGGCCAGCTGTCAGAGGTGCTGCGTGGACCGCTGTCGGTCAACGGCTCCCGGGTCACGACCGGTCCCGACCCGGGACTGGCCTTCGACCGCGACCGTCCGCCCTGGACCCGCCGCGGCCCGACACCGGACCTGGTGATCCTGACCGGGTCGATCGCGGTGGATCCGGTGGTGGCCTCCGCCCTCACCCGCTCCGGTCAGGTGCATCTCCACGTGTACGCCCGCGACGGCCGGGTGGTGGTGGGGCCCACCGTGATCCCCGGGGCGAGTCCGTGTCTGCGGTGCGTGGACCTGTTCCGCGCCGGACGTGACCTGCGGTGGCCGTTCGTCGCCGCCCAGCTCGTCGGCCGATCCCCCTCAGCCGGAGTGCCCGCGCTCACGGCGGCAGCCGCCCTGGTCCTCGCCGAGGTCTCCGCCAGCCGTGAGGCCGACCGCCCACTCCAGACCATCGGGGCGTCCGTCGAGATCAATCCCGCCGAGGGGCTGTGGAGAAGGCTCGAATGGCCGTCCTCCGATCGCTGTACCTGCGGCGCGGCGACATATCGGCATCCTCTGTCATGATTGGAGGCGTGGCCGATCTCCCCCGCACCTCATCCCGCCGAGCAGCGCGCCTCGCAGGCCTGCCCCTGGGAATCGCCGGACGAGCCGCCGGGTCGCTGGGACGTCGAGCTCTGGGCAGGGGCGAGGGCGTACTGACCGAGGAGCTGGCCGACCAGGCGGCCGAACAGGTCTTCGCCGTGCTCGGAGAGCTCAAGGGCGGGGCGATGAAGGTGGGTCAGGCTCTCAGCGTGTTCGAGGCCGGGATGCCCGACAAGTACGCGGGCCCGTTCCGCGAGGCGCTCACCAAGCTCCAGGCCGAGGCTCCGCCGCTGCCCCCCGCCGAGGTCGAGCAGGTCCTCGACACCCAACTCGGCCTGCGGTGGCGGGAGCGGTTCGCCGAGTTCAACACCTCCGCGGCCGCCGCGGCCTCGATCGGGCAGGTGCACCGCGCGGTCTGGTCGGACGGTCGGGAGGTGGCGGTGAAGATCCAGTACCCCGGGGCCGACGAGGCGTTGCGCTCGGACCTCCGTCAGCTCCGACGTCTCTCCCCGCTCCTGCGGCCCCTCAACCCCGGCACCGACGTCAAAGGGGTCATCGACGAGTTGTACGACAGCGCCGTGGCCGAACTGGACTACCGGGGGGAGGCCGACACGCAGCGGGTGTTCGCCGCCGCGTTCCGCGACGACCCGCTGATCCGCGTCCCCGCCGTGCTCGCCTCCGCCCCGAAGGTCCTGGTCACCGAGTGGGCCGAGGGCCGCACGCTCGGCCGGATCGCCGCGAGCGGGACCCAGGAGGAGCGCGACCGGGCCGGTGGACTGCTGGCGGAGTTCCAGTTCTGTTCCCCCGCCCGCGCGCGGATGATGCACGGCGACCCGCACCCCGGCAACTTCCTCCTCGCGGACGACGGTCGGATGGTGGTGCTGGACTTCGGGGCGTCACTCCCGCTACCGGACGGCATGCCCGCGGTTCTCACCTCGATGATGCGGCTCGCGCTGGCCGGGGAGTCCGAGGAGCTGCTCGCCCTCATGACGCGCTCCGGGTACGTGGGCCGGGGCGGGTTGGACCCCGCGGACGCGATGGCCTTCCTCGGGCCCTTCATCGAGCCGATGCGCAAGCCCGAGTTCCACTTCGACCGCAAGTGGATGCAGGGGATCATGGCGGTGTACGGGGACGTCTCCGGCCGTGAGTTCCGGACCTCGCGGTCCTTCACGCTTCCCCGCGAATACGTCCTCATCCACCGAGTGCTCTCGGCCTCGGTGGGCATGCTGTGCCAGCTCGAGGCGACCGCCCCGTACCGGCAGATCGTCCATCGCTGGATGCCGGAGATCTTCCCCGACGAGGAGTGAGCCACTCCGGACCGGCCGGGATCAGCCCTCCCTGACCAGGCGGAGGACATCGTCCCCGTACTCGCCGAGCTTGTGCGCCCCGATCCCGCCGATGCGCCCGAGCGCCCGGGTGTCCGCGGGACGCTCGCGGGCGATCTGCACGAGAGTGTCGTTGGTGAACACCGTGTACGCGGGTTTGCCGATGCGTTCCGACGTCTCCCTGCGCCAGTCGCGCAGCCGCTCGAACAACCCGGTGTCGACCTCCACCGAGCAGTCGGGGCACGATCCCAGCGCCCGGTGCATCGGCCCGGTGAGCCGCTCCCCGCATCCGCGACAACGCCCCTTGTCCGGGGAGTCGGACGTCTGGCGGCTTCCCCCGGGCGCCGGTGCCGGGCGGACCGGGTCGAGGAAACGGCTGGGACGGCGAGTGGCGCGGCCCCCGGCCCGTCGGCTGCGGCTCCACGAGACGGACAGGTGCTCCCGTGCCCGGGTGACCCCCACGTACAGCAGTCGCCGCTCCTCCTCGATGGCGTCCGGCCCGGCCTTGATCGCGTGACTGATGGGCAGGCTGCCCTCGTGCACCCCGAGGAGGAACACCGCATCCCATTC
The DNA here is from genome assembly GCF_014145265.1 of Dietzia sp. CW19. NCBI lineage: Bacteria > Bacillati > Actinomycetota > Actinomycetes > Mycobacteriales > Dietziaceae > Dietzia > Dietzia sp. CW19. The sequence goes on from NZ_JAALEE010000363.1 coordinate 2,600, forward strand.
GAGCCCCTTGGCGGCGTGGAACGACGCCAGGGTCACCCCGCGCTGGTCAGGGGCGTGCCTCGCGGCGGCGCGGGCTCTCAGACCGGCGACCACCGGGAGTAGTCCGGGGCGGTCCTCGGTGGTGGCGATCTCCTCCACGAGGCCCATCAGCGCGGTCAGCGACTCCCACTTCTCCCGGGCCTGGGCGCCCGACGGCTCGGCGGCCGTGAGACCCAACGGTTCCAGTGACGCCCGGATCACCCGCGCGACGTCGGTGGGGTCGGTGAGCGCGGAGTGCTCCTCCGTGACCGCCTCGTCGGTGCCGTCGACCAGTCTGTCGATCGCCGACATCGCGCGCCTGATCACCGTCCGGTCGAAGAAGCCCTCCCCACCCTTGAGCCGATAACCGATCCCCACCTCGTCCAGCGCGGCCTCGATGCGCTCCGACTGCGCGTTGACGCGGTAGAGGACCGCGACCTCCGAGGGGTCGAGCCCACCGTGGACCAGATCGGCGATCGCCCCGGCGACCGCCTCCGCCTCCGCGTCCTCGTCCGGATACTCGGTGAGGACGGGGTCGGGCCCCGCCGGACGCATTCCCCGGAGGGTGAGACCGGCTGATCGGAACCGCCCCGCGCCGGCCCCGATCACCGCGTTGGCCAGGTCGACCACCTGCGGGGTGGACCGGTAGTCCGACTCCAGGCGGACGACGGTCGCCTCCGGGTAGCGCTCGGCGAATCCGAGCAGATAGTCCGGATCGGCCCCGGCGAAGGAGTAGATGGTCTGGTTGACGTCGCCCACCACGGTGAGGTCGTCGCGCCGACCGAGCCAGGCCGACAGCAGGCGCTGCTGGGCGGGGGTGACGTCCTGGAACTCGTCCACCACGAAGCACCGGTAGCGGTCCCGGAACTCCTCCGCGATCGCCGGGACCTCCTCCACCAGTTCCGCCATGTGTCCCAGCAGATCGTCGAAGTCGAGCATGCGGACCGGGCCCGACACCTTGAGATCCTCGTACGCCCGGAACGCCCGCGCCACCTCCGGGGCGGGGGCCGGGAGGTCACGACTGAGTGCGACCGCCCGCTCGGCGTACGTGTCGGGGGTGAGCAGACTGGACTTGGCCCAGCCGATCTCGGTGAGGACGTCCCGGATCGTCTCCGTCGAGGGATCCAGCCCCACCCGGCGGACCGCCTGCGCGACCGCCCGGAACTGTCCGTCGAGCAGCTGCCAGGGTTCCTCGCCGTAGACCCGCGGCCAGAAGTAGGAGAGGTTGCGCAGGGCCGCCGAGTGGAAGGTCCGCGCCTGGACCGGCCCCGTCCCCGCGTCCGCCACGCCCAGCCCGGCGAGCCGCATGCGCAGTTCCCCTGCCGCGCGGGCGGTGAACGTGACGGCCAGGACCTGGTCCCCACGGACGTGTCCGGTGGTCACCAGGTGGGCGATGCGCCGGGTGATGGTGCGCGTCTTGCCGGTCCCCGCGCCCGCGAGGATGCAGACGGGTCCGCGGGGCGCCAGGACTGCCCGCCGCTGCTGGGGGTCCAGTCCGTCGAGGGCCGAGTCCCGGTCACGCCGCACGTCATCCACGCCACCATGGTGGCATCCGGCCCCGACACATCGCCGTGGGCCTCCCCCGGGATGATTCCCCGGTCTCCGAGCGTTGGACCCCGTCATGAGCGATCTCACGAACGATGCCGAGGCCCTGACCCTCTACACCACCACGTGGTGCCCCTTCTGTACCCGGCTCAAGAAGCTGCTGGACGAGAAGGAGATCGGTTACACGGAGATCGACGTGGACGCCGACGCCGAGGCCGCGGCGTTCGTCGAGAGCGTCAACGGCGGCAACCGCGTCGTCCCGACGGCGCTGTACTCGGACGGCACCACCGCCACCAACCCCCCGGCCTCCCAGGTGAGGGCCAAGCTCGCCGAGCTCGCGGACGCCTAACGGTCCACCGCGGCGACCCACGACCGGAGCATCACGTGGGCGATCGATACCGGTGGGGCCACCATGAGGTCGCCCCGTCCGTCGAGCGCGGCGCGGACCTCGTCGACGTCGAACCAGGCGGCCTCACTGATCTCCTCGTCCTCGAGCACGATCGGCGCGTCCGGGTCCCCGACCGCGTGGAAACCCACCATCAGTGAGCGGGGGAACGGCCAGGGTTGGCTGCCGAGGTAGCGGACCCGGTCGACCTCCACGCCGACCTCCTCCTTCACCTCGCGCCGGACACAACCCTCCAGGGACTCCCCCGCCTCCACGAATCCGGCGACGTGGGAGTACATCCCGGCCGGCCAGACCGGTTGACGTGCCAGGAGCACCCGGCGCCCACCGTCGTGGACCAGGCAGATCACGGCCGGGTCCGTGCGTGGGTACTCGGGTCCTCCGTGGAACGGGTCCTCGATGGCCCAGCCCGCGTCCACGCGGCGCGGATGGTGCTGCGGTTCCCGGCCCAGCACGGTGTCCCGGTGCCAGCCGAGCAGGGCGAGGGCCTGCGAGGCCAGTGAGCCGTCGCCCTCGACCAGGTCCGCTCCGGTCACCCGGAGTGACGCCACCGCCGGGTCATCGGGCAGCTCCTCCACGGGCAGGGCCCAGATGTGGCGCCCCTCGTCGGTACGCCCGAGGAACACCGCGGTCTCCGGCAGCTCCTCGGCGTGGTCCGACGCGGGTTCCAACCGGATGCGTCGACGGCCCCCGGCCGCCGGGTCCGTGGCGAACCGGTTGCGGCGGTCGACCCGCAGCACCCGCGCGGTGGCCCATCCCCGCGACAGACCGTCGACGTCCTGCCTGAGCGGCGCGGCCCGGTCGGGCGCGGCGACGGACAGCACGGGGTCGGAGTCGAGGCTGAAGTCCAGCGGCATGGTCGGGGTTCCTTCTCGCAGATCTTGAGGGAGCGGTCAGCGTGCCAGCCCGGCGGACGCCGCGGCCACCCGGACCGCCCGCGTCGCCGGCCCTGGTCTCAGCCCGAGACCATCTTGATGTAGAGCAGGCGGTCCCCGGTCTCCAGGGCGTCCGCCTCGGGTTCGTTGACCTTGATCAGCTGACCCTTGCGGACCACTCCCAGGACGAGCTCGGCCAGATGGCGCGGCGAGCCGCCGACCTCGGACTCCTCCACGCGCCGTTCGGCGATGGAGAACCCCTCGTCGGGGGTCAGCAGGTCCTCCATCATCCCCACGACGGTCGGGGTGATGGTCGCCAGGCCGAGCAGGCGCCCGGCCGTCTCGGCGGAGACCACCACGGAGTCCGCGCCCGACTGCTTCAGCAGATGCTTGTTATCCGACTCACGAACGGTGGCGACGATCTTGGCGTTGGGTGCCAGCTCGCGCGCGGTCAGCGTGACCAGCACCGCGGTGTCGTCGGAGTTGGTCGCCACCACCACGGCCGCGGCGCGGGTGACGCCCGCGAGCTTGAGGACGTCCGACCGGGTGGCCGAGCCCTGGACGGTGACCAGTCCGCGGGCGGCCGCGGACCTGAGTGCCTGGGGGTCGGTGTCGACCACGACGATGTCGTCGGGGGCGATCTCGTCGGCGAGCATCGCCGCGACGGCCGACCTTCCCTTGGTGCCGTAGCCGACGACGACGGTGTGGTTACGCACGAGGTTCCTCCAACGCTGGATCCTGAGGGCCTGACGGGACTGCTCGGTGAGCACCGACAGGGTGGTACCGACGAGCAGGATCAGGAAGAGCACGCGCAGCGGCGTGATCAGAATGGCGTTCAGCAGCCGCGCCTGCTGGGTGATCGGGGAGATGTCCCCGTAACCCGTGGTCGAGAGGGAGACGGTGGCGTAGTAGAAGGCGTCGACGACCGTGATCCGGCCGTCGGCCCCACCGCCGCCTTCATACCCCTCCTGATCGAGATACACCACGAGGGCCGCCAGGGCCAGCGTGAGCACGGCCATCAGGACGCGCTTGCCGATGAGCCGCCACGGGCTCTCGGCGTTCGCGGGGATGCTCACCACGCCCACGAGGATGTGGTCGGGGCTCTCGTCCAAGGGGTCGCTGCTGCGGACACGGGACGCGAGTGCGCGCTTCCTCACCATCGGCAGCTCCGTTCCGGGACGGGACCGCCGTCGATCATCGGGGTCACCGGGACCATCGTGGCCTATCGGTCACCGTCGGACAACAACCGGCCTCTCCCCGGTCCGGTGGAGAGGAGTCGGAGCAGCTCCTCCGCGTCGGGGAGATCGGCCGGTTCGACGGTCCTCCCGGCGCGGACGTAGTGGAAGGCGGCCCGGACCCTGTGGAGTTCGACCGGTCGTCCGAGCCTGGCGGAGAGGACTCTCGCCCACGCGTAGCGGTAGACCGCCAACTGGAGCGAGACCGCGGGCATCTCCCCGGGGCCAGGGACCCGCCCGGTCTTCCAGTCGACGACGATCCAGTCGTCCCCGTCCGCGAACACCGCGTCCATGCGGCCACGCAGCAGATGCTCCCCGAGTCCGACCTCGAACGGCACCTCCACCGCCTCGGGTGTCTGTCGGGCCCATCGCGACGATTCGAAGGCCTGCTGCAACGCCGTGAGGTCCGACTCCGACACACCGTCGACCGCGCCATGGTCCCCGGCGCCGGGGAGATCGTCGATGTCCAGCAGGTGGGTGGCCCCGAAGCGGTGTTCCAGCCACAGGTGGAACCGCGTTCCGCGACGGGCGAAGCGGTCGGGCCGGAACGGCACCGGTCGGCGGAGGCGATCGGTGAACGCGTCGGGATCGGTCGCCATGGCCACCACCTCACCCGCGGTCAGCCGCCGCGGCAGGACCACGGCGTCACGCTGCTCGGCGGCCCGGCGCGCATCCGCGAGCAGC
>NZ_JAALEE010000364.1:0-3038 GCF_014145265.1 Dietzia sp. CW19
CCCTCACCTCGAAGCCCGTCCGGAGGGCGGCCGCCCGCCCCCACTGGGCGGAGTTGCCGGTCGCGGGCGCTCTCGCCACGGCCGACGGCACGCCGGTGGCGGTGGACGGGGTGGTCGACCTGGTCGTGGACGAGCCCGACGGTTCGCTGTCCGTCATCGACTACAAGACCGATGTGGCGGTCACCACCGGGACAGTCGACGAGTACCTGCTGCAGTTGTGCGCGTACGCCGAACTGCTGGGCGCGACCACCGGCCGGACGGTCTCGCGCGTCGAGCTCGTGTTCTGCCGCGGCAACCGGGCCACCGTGATCGGACGGGACCTCAGCTGAGGTTCGTCCACACCACCCGGCCGTTCGCCGCGGCCGCGACCGCGGCGTCGCAGGGTTCGCCGGTGGTCAACGCCTGGTACAGCTCGACCAGCAGGTCGACGACCGAATCCCACACCCGGTGGAGCGGTTCCTCCCCGCCGTACGCCCAGATGGACCCGGCGTCCGGCCCGGTCCGATAGGACACCGCGTACCCGTACCCGCGGCGCTCCGCGATCGGCCACAGGCGACCGGTCCAGGTACCCCCGGACCCCGGGTCCGAACCGAGTCCGCCGAGCGCCATCGCGTGCTCGAACCTCTTCGCCTGGACCTCGAAACCCTCGGCGGCGCCGACCGGTTCGGCGAACGGCAGCAGACCCTCGACCGAATCCAGGCCGGTCCGGCGCAGATGCCACAGCAGGGTCCGGATCCCCACCGAATCGTCGACACCGCAGCTGTCGAGGAGGGTCCCGGTCCGGCTGTCGGACGCGCGGGGATCATCCAGCCACGCACCGGGGACGCTCTCCACCTGCAGGAGGACCGCGATCGCGTCGCAGAGCTCCCCGACCTGCTCGTCGAGCACGACAGCGGCCTCGTCGACACGCCCGGACCGCGATCGCCGGGCGACGTGGTCGGAGGGCCCCGGGTCCCCGGTGATCACGGGCGGCGGAGCGGTCGGGCCCCGGCCCTGTTCATCGTCCATCGCTCGTCGGATCCCGTCGAGGGCGCCGTCGAACTCGGCACCCCACCCCGCCCGCGCGGCGGACTCCGGTTCCGGCGCCCGCGCCGCCTGTCCCGGCGCCGGGTCGAGCTCGACCTCGTCCTCCCGAACCGCCGGGATCGCCCCGGTGACATCGGCGAAGAGGTCCAGCCGCGCACGTCGGCTGTCGCGCATCCGGTCGCGCTCGGACCGCGTGAACGACAGCACCGGAAGGGTGAGGAGCAGCGCGGCCTGCCTACCCGAGAACCCGAATCCCAGTTTGAGGGCGCGGCGGGCGTCGACAGGGGATTCCGCCTGCCGGATCGTCTCTATCACGGCATCCAGGTCCTCGCACGCCAGGAGTACCGCCTCGGCCTCGTCGCACGCACTCCCGGCGTCGTCCCCGGGCTCGAACCAGCCCCCGACCGCACCCATAGAACCCATGCCAGTCCCCCGATCTTTCCCGCAACAGAACGGACCCGGCCCCCACCGGATCGTCACGAATCCTACGCCCGCCGACCCACCCGTGGTCATGCGGTCACGCAGCCCGGGGCGGGTCCGTCCCTGTGGATTGTGACCGATCTCTCCGCCATCTACGGGACGCTGACCAGCGCTTTTCGATTTTCCAGCAGTTCCACAGGGACGGCGGGGGATTCCTTTAGGAACGGGACGTAGGGTCCTGGGCATGAACGGACAACTGATGCTGGAGGACGGGGACCGGAGCCGCTCCACCCCGGCGCCTCCTGCGGAGGTCGCCCCGGTGGGCCGCGAGGCGACCCCGGCCGCGGTGTTCCCGGCGCCGTTGACCACGGTCTCGGCCGCGGCGACAGGGGGGCTGATCGGCCTCGGGGCGGTCTACGGCGTGGCGGCGCGACTCGCCGACACCCTTGTCGGGGTGGCGGTCCTCGTCCTGGTGTTCGCGTTGACGATGGCCGGCCCGAGGGTCCACTCCGTGGCCCGGTCCGAGGTGGGCCGCACCATCGCGGTGATCCTCGAGGCGATCGCCTTCGGTGGTGTGCTCGGCGCGGTCATCGTCCTGTTCTGAGCCGGGCCCCCAGCTGCTCCACGAGGTCCTCCTCCACCCCGGCGCCGTCCACGAGGTATCGACGGACGTCGCCGAACTCGCTGTCCAACGCGGTCAGCGAGCGCCGGATGTTGCTCTCCTCGACCCCGATGAGCACGTCGATCGCGTCGAGACGCTCGGGCATCTCCGCCCGGACGTACGCCCGGATGGAGTTGACGAAGTCGACGGACAGCTCGCGGGTCAGCATGTAGTCGGCGATCACGTCCTCTTCCCGCACTCCGGCGAGCAGCTGGAGCACTGCGGAGGTCCAGCCCGTCCGGTCCTTGCCGGCCGTGCAGTGCACGATCGCCGGGCCCGCCGACCGCGCCACGGCGCTGACCGCGCGGCCGAAACCGGTCCGCTCCTCGTCGCCGAGGACGAACCGCTCGTACATGATCGCCGTCTCGCGTCGGGCGTCCTCCACGCTGAACGTCCCGACCCCGGTGAATGCGGCCGCGGAGGTGTTCCCGGCGAGGACGTCGATGGCCAGGTAGTCGGCACCGGCGGGGATCACGTCGGGCTGCCTGGTGATCTCGTCGCCGGTCCGCAGGTCCACGATGGTGCTCACCCCGAGCCGCTCGAGTACCCCGAGGTCGTCCTCACCCACCGACAGCGTGGTGGATCGGTAGACCAGACCGCGGGCCATGCTCCCGGTCGGGTGGAGCGCGTAACCCGGGCCCGCGACGTCACGGAAGTTGTGCACGCTCGTCAGTCGGACGTCGCCGGGCGCCGGTCCGGATGCGCCGACCTCAGCCCCCACCTCCGCGACGACCTCGGCGTCGACCCCGGTGGTCATGCGCGCGTCTGCGCCCATTCCGCGTCCCCTTCGGCTCCCGCGCGCCCGGATGACGCACCGCGCCTCCGTTCCTACCGGATCGCGGGTACCGGTGCGAGGCGGCCTCCGCGGAACCGCATCTCACCGCGCTGCCGCCCACCCGTCACCCGGGTCCCGGTTCGACGTGCCCCGGTG
>NZ_JAALEE010000365.1:0-1874 GCF_014145265.1 Dietzia sp. CW19
TGGGGTGGGGGGCGTCGTCCGCCTGTGAACGGGCTAGAGCTCCTCGATGGTGGCCGTGGCGTGCACGGTGCCGAGCTTGCGCGGGTTGCGCACCCGCAGCGACCAGGCCGGGTCGCCGGCAGCCGAGCCCACACCGGTTCCGACGCCCGGGCCGGACCCGCGCCGGGCGTAGATCGCCAGCTTGGCCGGGAGCACGACGGGTTTGCCGAACTCCACCGAGTAGCGCGCCCGCTCGGGGATGGCGCCCTCGACCACGCCGAGCATGGTGGCGGCCGTCCACATGCCGTGCGCGATCACGTTGGGGAAGCCGAAGGCCTTGGCTCCCACCTTGGAGACGTGGATGGGGTTGCGGTCCCCGGACACCGACGCGTACTCGGAGATCAGCGCCTCGGACACCGACTTCACCACGGTCGGGTCGCCGAGCTCCGCGGCCGTGGGCGGCTCGGGTCTCGGCGGGCGCGGCGCGTCCTTGGGAGGGGTCAGGGACGTCCTGCGCTTGGAGAGCAGGCCCGACCTCTGGATCCAGGCCGGCTCGTCGTCGTCGCCCGTCCGGATCTCCGTGACGATGTCGAGCAGCAATCCGGCGGGGTGCTCCCGCAGGTTCTCGGCCCGCGCGCGGATCGAGAGCTCGTCGCCCACCCGCAGCGGGCGGTGGGACTCGATCTCGTTGGTCAGGTGCACCGAGCCCATGGCCGGGACCGGGTAGGCCGGGTCCAGCATGAGCTGCATGCTCAGGGGGAAGGCCAGCGTGAACGGGTAGGTCAGCGGCAGCGCGTCACCGAACCGCAGGCCGCAGACGCGGGCGTAGGCGGCCAGATTGGCCACGTCCACGCGCACGTCCTCCACCTCGACGCCCTTCTCAGGCATCGACGTGCCGTCGCGCTTGCCGCCCACCACGGGGACAGAGCCGAGAGCGGCCTTGCCGTACTGGGCCAGGAGGTTGGGGATGGCGGGCAGGCGGGTGTACTCCACGGTGTTCTCCGACGACGAGCGATCCACCTCGATCACGCGCCCAGGAGGGACTGGCCACACACGCGGATCACGTTGTCGGTGACCGCGGAGGAGGCGGGGCTGGCGAAGTAGGCGATCGTCTCGGCCACGTCGACGGGCAGACCGCCCTGCTGCATGGAGTTCATGCGGCGTCCGGCCTCGCGGGTGGCGAACGGGATGGCCGCGGTCATCTGGGTCTCGATGAAGCCGGGGGCCACGGCGTTGACGGTGATCTTCTTGGACGCCAGCTCGGCGGAGGCGCCGTCGACGAACCCGATCACGCCGGCCTTGGAGGCGGCGTAGTTGGTCTGGCCGCGGTTGCCGGCGATCCCGGCCATCGAGGAGACGCCCACGACGCGGCCGCCCTCGGTGAGGACGCCCTTCTCCGCGAGCTCGGCGGTGATCCGCTCCGGCGCGACGAGGTTGACGGCCATGACCGAGTCCCAGCGCGCCGAGTCCATGCCGGCCAGGGTCTTGTCGCGGGTGATGCCCGCGTTGTGCACCAGGATGTCGACGACGCCCTCGTGACGCTCCTGCACGTGCTTGGCCAGCACCTCGGCGGCGTCGGCGGCGGTCACGTCGAGCGGCAGCGAGGTGCCGCCCACCTTGTTGGCGGTCGCGGAAAGGGACTCGCCGGCGGCGGGGACGTCACAGCAGATCACGTGCGCCCCGTCGCGGGAGAGCACGGCGGCGATCTCCGCACCGATGCCCCGGGCCGCGCCCGTGACCACGGCGACCTTGCCCTCGAGGGGGCGGTCCCAGGACCCGGGGGCGGTCGCGGCGCCGGCACCCACGCGGAACACCTGGGCGTCGACGTAGGCGGACTTGCCGGAGAGGATGAAGCGCAGGGTGGACTCGAGGCCCGACGCGCCGGTGTCGGCGTA
>NZ_JAALEE010000365.1:2067-5277 GCF_014145265.1 Dietzia sp. CW19
GCCGCTGGCGGCGACGCGGCGGACGACGGGGTTGAAGAAGTCGAACAGGGCCTTGAGGTCCTCGGTGCGGCGGATGCCGGTGGCGTCGAAGACCAGGCCGGCGAACTTGCCCTCGGCGTCCGCGCCGGCCAGCTCGTAGTCCGACTCGAGGATCGCGCGGACGGGCTCGACCAGGCGGCCCTCGCCGCCGACCAGGACCGGGCCGTGGAGGGCGGGCTGCCCGGCCTCGTGCCGGCGGAGCTGCTCGGGCTGCGGGAGGCCGACCTTGCCGGCGATGAACGACCCGGGGGCCGAGGTCACGAACTGCGAATAGAGGTCGAGGTTGCCCTGTGCCATGGCGATCATCTCCTGGAGAGGTGCGGTCTTACGGGTCGACAAGTAACTTACCGCTGAGTAACAATACTCGTCGGGCCGCGCTACGGGCCACCGGATACCGAGATCAAACGGGAGTGACACACGTGACCACCAGCCCCCGCAAGGTCGCCATCGTAGGCGGCAACCGAATCCCCTTCGCCCGATCCAACGGCAAGTACGCGGACGCCTCCAACCAGGACATGCTCACCGCGGCGATCGACGGTCTCGCCAGCCGCTACAACCTGCAGGGCAAGCGCGTCGGGATGGTCGCCGCGGGTGCCGTCCTCAAGCACGCCCGGGACTTCAACCTCACCCGCGAGTCGGTCATCGGCTCCGTTCTCGACTCCTCCAGCCCCGCCTACGACGTGCAGCAGGCCTGCGGCACCGGCCTGGCCACGGCCATCCAGGTCGCCGACGCCATCGCGGTCGGCCGCATCGACGCCGGGATCGCGGGCGGCACCGACACCACCTCCGACGCCCCACTGGCCGTCAACGACGACCTGCGCAAGATCCTCATCAAGGTCTCCTCGGCCAAGAGCACGGTCGACCGGCTCAAGCTCCTCGGTGACATCCGTCCGCAGTCGCTGGTCCCCGAGCAGCCGCAGAACGCGGAGCCCCGCACCGGGCTGTCCATGGGCGAGCACGCCGCCATCACCGCCCGCGAGCTCGGCGTGACCCGCGAGGACCAGGACGCGCTCGCCGCGGCCAGCCACCACAACCTCGCCGCCTCCTATGAGTCCGGCTTCCAGGACGACCTGGTCACCCCGTTCCTCGGTGTGCCGCGTGACGACAACATGCGTCCCGACTCGTCCGAGGAGAAGCTCGGCAAGCTCAAGCCGGTCTTCGGCAAGCGCGACGCCGAGGCCCACGGCACCGAGGCCACCATGACGGCCGGGAACTCCACCCCGCTCACCGACGGCGCCTCCGCGGTCCTGCTGGCGAGCGAGGCCTGGGCGGAGGAGAACAAGCTCCCCGTCCGCGCCTACCTGGTGGACTCCGAGACCGCGGCGGTGGACTTCATCCACGGCCACGACGGCCGCACCCCGGACGGGCTCCTCATGGCGCCCACCTACGCGGTCCCGCGGCTTCTGGAGCGCAACGGCCTGACACTGCAGGACTTCGACTACTACGAGATCCACGAGGCGTTCGCCTCGCAGGTCCTGGCCACGCTCGCGGCCTGGGAGTCCGAGGAGTACTGCACCGAGCGACTCGGTCTGGACTCCGCGCTCGGATCGATCGACCGCAGCAAGCTCAACGTCCACGGTTCCTCGCTGGCGGCCGGGCACCCGTTCGCCGCCACCGGGGCCCGCATCCTGGCCGCGACCGCCAAGCTGCTGGAGGAGAAGGGCTCGGGCCGCGCGCTCATCTCCATCTGCGCCGCCGGTGGTCAGGGCGTCACGGCCATCGTCGAACGGTGAGCCCGACGCGCTGACCCCGCCGGCGTCCCCGCCGGGTGGTCGTTTCATGAGTGCAGCCCCCGCGTACGGCGCGGGGGCTGCACTCATCGGTACCGGTCCGTCATAGTGGACGCCACAGTGGTTCGGGTGGGATAACCCCGGTCGACGCCCCGCCGGGTCGAGAGTCCCCCGCTCGTGAGGAGGCGTGAGAACCCGTGGACGATTCCACCACCACCGGCGACGCCGGACCCGCCCGGCCCGTCGTGGTCGAGGGCGAGGGCCCCCATCCCGCGGCCGCCGACCGGCGGCGCTACCGCGTGCGGTCGCGGTGGATCCACACGGGTGTCGGCGTGTTCATGGGGCTGGCGGTGCTCTACGGCTTCGATCTGGTCCACAGCATCGGACGGGTCCCCCGCGGGGCCGAGGTGGCCGGGATCCAGGTCGGTGGGATGCGCACGGCCGACGCCGAGCAGCTCCTGATCCGCGAGCTGGGGCCACGGGTCGACGAGGAGGTCGACCTGCGGGCCGGCGTCGTGTCCACCACCCTCGATCCCCGATCGGTCGGGCTGTCCGTGGACTGGCAGGGCACCCTCGACCGGGCGGGGGAGCAGCCGCTCAACCCGTTCACCCGGCTGATCAGCCTGGTGTGGTCCACCGAGGTGGGCATCGCCAGCGTGATCCCCGACGCGCGGCTGACCGAGTTCCTGGAGAAACTCGCCCTGCAGGCGGACTTCGACCCGCGTGAGGGCGCCATCTGGTTCGACCGTGACGAGGTCCGCTCCGCCATCCCGTTGGACGGCCAGCGTCTGCGGATCGAGAGCTCGCGCGACGCGGTGCTCGCCCACTGGCTCGACGACGACGGCGTCGACCTCGTGGTCGACTACACCCCCACCGAGACGCAGGCCGACCAGGTCCGCGCGCTCATCCGCGACGTGGCCGAACCCGCCGCCGGGCGCGATGTGACGTTGCTGGCCTCGCGGATGCGTGAGGACGGCACGGAGCCGCCCGTCACCACCGTCACGACCAGGTTGCCGGCCCCGCCTCCTCCCCCGGGCAGGGAGCGGGCGGTCCCCGCCGAGCGCGAGCTGGAAATGGTCGACGCCGACGGCCCCGATGCCGTGCCCGTGCTGTTCCCCCGGGACCGGATCGGCGAGTATCTGACCTTCGTGCGCGAGGGGTCCGAGCTGCAACCCCGGTTCGACGCGGACGCGGCCAAGGGGATCCTGGAGCCGCTGATGGAGGAGACCGAGCAGGAGGGCCGGGACGCCTCGTTCTCCTTCAGCGGGTCGTCCGCCTCCGTGGTGCCCGCGGTCCAGGGGCGCACGGTCTCGTGGGGTCCGCTGCTCGGCGCACTCCCGGGACAGCTCACCGACGTCCAGGGTCCGCGCGTGCTCCCCGTCGGCTACGTGGGCCGGGATCCTGAGCTCACCACCGAGGAGGCAGAGCGGGCCGGGATCCG
>NZ_JAALEE010000366.1:0-4639 GCF_014145265.1 Dietzia sp. CW19
TGGTGGGGGGCGTGCCCGGTCCGGCGGTGGCTGGGGGTCGCTCGCCAGGAGTCACCTGCCCGCAGGCACCGACGGCCAGGGCGAGGCCGAGACCCGCGACGATCGCGCGGCCGAGCTGAGGGGCCGCTGCTCTCCGGTGCGCCATGCCCCGCAGGATAACCGGGCTGGGACTTTCGCGGGTTCAGGCGTACTCTCGGGGCATGGGTAGACAGATCTGTCTATGCAGAGTGGCGGTACGGACGGTACCGAGAGGTCGAGGAGGTCGGTCATGAGCCTGCGAGAGGTGTTCGCGTTCCCTGAGGTCGTCAACGACTATGCCGCCCGGTGCACTGCCGGGCTCGTCGTGACGCTCGCGGTGGTGACGATGCTCGCGCCGCCGCCGGCGCAGACCTGGCTCGCCGCGGCACTGGTCGTCGGCTTCGCCCTCCGGGTGGCCGGAGGACCGCGGTACTCACCGTTCGGCAGGCTCTCGGTGCACGTACTGGCCCCCAGGGTCAGCTCCGAGCCCAAGCTGGTCGCGGGTGCACCCAAGCGGTTCGCCCAGACGATCGGCCTGGTCATGTCCTCGGTCGCGCTCGGGTTGTTCCTGGGCGGGTTGACGGGGGCGGGGGTCGTGGTCCTGGGCGTGCTGGTGGCCGCCGCCCTCGCCGAGGCGGCCCTGGGGTTCTGCCTGGGGTGCTGGATGTACGGCCAACTGCAGCGGGTCGGTGTCGTGTCGGAGGACGCCTGCGTCGACTGCGCCGACATCTGGGCCCGGCCCGGGATGACCGCGCGCAACTGAGACCTGCTCGCAACCGGGACCCCGTCACTCCGCGTTACTGTGGAGGACATGACTTCCCCGTCCGAGAACCACGAGTCGTACGGCGACGACCCCCGGGGCCACGGAGCGGCGTACGGCACCCCGTCGGACTCCGGCGACCGGTTCTCTCCCTACGGGACGCAGTCCTACGAGAGCCCCTCGTTCGGGCACCAGCAGTTCGGGCAGCAGCAGTTCGAGCAGCAGCCGTTCGAGCAGCAGCCCTACGGCGCCCATTTCTACGGGGCCCAGCCGTTCGGGACTCAGCCTTATGGGACGGAGCCCTACGGCACGCAGCCCTACGGCGTGGAGCCTTACGGCGTGCAGCCCTACGGCTCACCGGGCTATGGCGCGATGCACCCGTACGCGCCGGCCTACGGGGCGTCGCGCAAGGAACCGGCGCTCTCGCTGGTGTTGTCCTTCTTCCTGCCCGGGCTGGGCACGCTGATCAACGGCCAGGCAGGCAAGGGGATCGGCATCATGGCCGGCTACTTCCTCGGCATCCTGCTGTCCGTGGTCCTGATCGGGATCCCGATCATGCTCGGGTTCTGGGTCTGGGGGATGGTCGACGCCTACTCGGGCGCCAAGGAGCACAACGCCCGGAACGGCTTCTACTGAGAGACCGGTCGCCGGACCTTCCGTAACCTGGTCGCATGACAGCGACCGAGATCACCACGACCGACGACTCGCGCCCCTCGGGCCTCGACCTCCAGTACGTCGACCGGGACGTCCGTCCCCAGGACGACCTCTACCAACACGTCAACGGCACCTGGATCCGCGATCACGTGATCCCCGCGGACCGGCCCATCGACGGTGCCTTCCTCGCGCTGCGCGACCTGTCCGAGGAGCGGGTGCGGGACATCATCACCGACGCCCCCGTGGACTCGCGGATCGGGGCGTTCTACGCCTCCTTCATGGACACCGACGCGGTCGAGGCCGCGGGCGTCGCCGCGCTCGCCCCCGACCTGGCCGAGATCGACGGCGCGACCGACGCCGACTCCCTGGCCCTGGCCATGGCGCGGCTGGAGAAGGTGGGCGTCGGCGGTCTGATCGGCGCCTACGTCAACAACGACGCCAAGAACTCCACCGAGTACATCCTCTACCTGGTGCAGTACGGCATCGGACTGCCGGACGAGTCCTTCTACCGCGAGGAGCAGTACGCGGAGCTACGCGACCAGTACACGGATCACATCGCGCGGATGCTCGTGCTCGCGGAGCTGTCGGGAGACGAGGACGCCCGCACCCGCGCCGAACGGATCGTCGCGCTGGAGACCCGCATCGCCTCCGCGCACTGGGATGTGGTGGCCCGCCGCGACGCCGACAAGACCTACAACCCCGTCACCTGGGACGACCTCCCCGGCCTGGCGCCCGGATTCCCCTGGCACGACTGGGCCCGTGAGGTGGGCGGCTCGGAGGAGACCTTCGGCCGCGTCGTGGCCATGCAGCCCGACTTCCTCACCGCGGTCGCCGGACTGTGGTCGACCGAACCACTGGAGACGTGGAAGGAATGGCTGCGGTGGCGGGTCCTCGGCTCGCGCGCGCCCTACCTGACCAGCGACCTGGTGGAGGAGGACTTCCGCTTCTACGGCACCGCGATGTCCGGCACGGAGGAGATCAAGGCCCGGTGGAAGCGCGGCGTCGCCGCGGTCGAGGCGGCCCTCGGCGAGGAGGTGGGTAAGGAGTACGTGGCCCGCCACTTCCCACCCGGCCACAAGGCCCGGATGGTCGAGCTGGTGGAGAACCTCACCGCCGCCTACCGCTACTCCATCGCGCGGTTGCCGTGGATGACGCCGGAGACCCGCGAGCGGGCGCAGGAGAAGCTCGAGGCGTTCGTGCCCAAGATCGGCTACCCGGAGAAGTGGCGCGACTACTCGGCGCTCGAGGTGCGCCCGGACGACCTGCTGGGCAACGTGCGGCGGTCGGCCGAGTTCGAGCACCGCTACGAACTGGGCAAGCTCGGCGGCCCGGTCGACCGCGGCGAGTGGCACATGACCCCGCAGACGGTCAACGCCTACTACAACCCGGTGATGAACGAGATCGTGTTCCCGGCCGCCATCCTCCAGCCCCCGTTCTTCGACGCCGACGCCGACGACGCCGCAAACTACGGGGCGATCGGCGCGGTGATCGGTCACGAGATCGGCCACGGGTTCGACGACCAGGGGTCGAAGTACGACGGCGACGGCAACCTGGTGGACTGGTGGACCGACGACGACCGCTCCGCGTTCTCCACCCGCGTGGACGCGCTGATCGACCAGTACCAGGGCCTGACCCCGGACGGTCTGGACCCCACGAAGGACCACGTCAACGGAGCCTTCACGGTGGGGGAGAACATCGGCGACCTCGGCGGGCTGACCATCGCGCTGCTGGCCTACCGGCTGGCGCAGGGGTCGACCGGGGAGGGCTCCGACGTGCAGCCGGCGGAGGGGACGGAGGTGGGCCCCGAGATCGACGGCATGACCGGCATCCAGCGGCTCATCACCTCCTGGGCCATCGTGTGGCGCACCAAGACCCGCGCGGAGGAGGCCGCCCGCCGGTTGGCCGTGGACCCGCACTCCCCGCCGGAGTTCCGCTGCAACCAGGTGGTGCGGAACCTCGACGACTTCCACGCCGCGTTCGGGGTGACCGAGGGGGACGGGCTGTGGCTCGCCCCCGAGGAGCGCGTGAGCATCTGGTGAAGGGGCCCCGCCGGCTCCGGCCCGGTCGTTGGGGTTCACCCATGACGAGCCGGGATGTACCGATCAGGGTCGTGGAATGGTCGACGGGCTATCTGGGCAGGATGGCGGTCGAGGCCGTCGACGCCCGGCCCGAGATGGAGCTGGTGGGCGTCTTCGTCTCCGATCCCGCGAAGGTCGGCGTCGACGCGGGCCGGCTCGCCGGTCTGGGCCGGGATCTGGGGGTGATCGCGACCGACGACCGGGCGGCACTGCTCGCTCTCGACCCGGACGCGATCGTGTACACCGCCGAGACCGAGACCCGCTTCATGCCGGCGATCGAGGACTTCCGCGGCTTCCTGCGCGCGGGTATCGACGTGGTGGCCTCCGGCCCCGTCCTGCTCCAGTACCCGCACGGGGCCCTCCCGGAGGAGATGATCGCCCAACTCGTGGACGCCGCCCGCGAGGGTGGCGCCACGCTGCACGTCAACGGCATCGACCCGGGATTCGCCAACGACGTCCTGCCGCTGGTCATGACGAGCCTGTCCCGGCGCATCGACCTGATCCGGGTGGGCGAGATCGCCGACTACTCGGTGTACCACCAGGGCGAGACCATGCGGCGGCTGTTCGGCTTCGGTCGGTCCATGGACACCCTGCCGCCACTGCTCCGACCGGGGATGCTCGCCGCGGGCTGGGGGTCGGTGGTCCGTCAGCTCGCCGCCGCGTTGGAGGTGACGCTCGACGAACCGCTGGTCGAGCGCCACGAGCGGCTTCCCGCGGATCGGGACCTGTCGCTGCTGGCGTGCGAGGTCCCGGCCGGGACCCAGGCGGCGCTGCGGTTCGAGGTGGTGGGACAGGTCGACGGCGAGGACCGCATCGTCCTGGAGCACGTCACCCGCACCGCCGTCGACCAGGCACCGGACTGGCCCCGCCCCGACCACGGGGACGGGTGCTACCGCATCGACATCCTCGGTGAGCCGGCCATGCGCGTGGAGTTCACCCACCATGCCGAGCACGGCGACCACAACGAGTCCGGCATGCTCGTCACCGCGATGAGGCTGGTCAACGCCGTCGAGGCCGTGGTCGCGGCGGAGCCCGGTCTGGTATACGCAAAGGACCTGCCGATGATCACCGGGCGTGGCTTAATGAAGAGATGAACATAATCGGTGCCGCCCGTGCCGCCCGTGCCGCC